>JALYMT010000088.1 GCA_030773555.1 Actinomycetota bacterium
CCGCCCTGCGCACCGCCCTCGCCCGACACCACGAAACTGTCAGTGCTAGCAGCCAGAATGAGACCGTCAACGCCGCCTAGAGATCATGGGGCCGCCGCCAAAGTCCCACGAGACTCGGGACATCCTCCGCGGTGCGGCTGACCGTCTTGGTCGCCGTCGCGACCGTGGGAGCGAGCGTCTTGGTCGCCGTCGCGACCGTGGGAACGAGCGCCTTGGTGGCCGTGGCCGCGGTGCGGCTGACCGTCTTGGTCGCCGTCGCGACCGTGGGAGCGGTCGTCTTGGTCGCCGTCGCGACCGTGGGAGCGAGCGTCTTGGTGGCCGTCTCGGCGGTGCGGCTGACCGTCTTGGTCGCCGTCGCGACCGTGGGAACGATCGTCTTGGTGGCCGTCTCGGCGGTGCGGCTGACCCTCTTGGTCGCCGTCGCGACCGCGGGGCGAGCGCCTTGGTGGCCGTCTCGGCGGTGCGGCTGACCGCCTTGGTCGCCGTCGCAACCGTGGGAGCGGTCGTCTTGGTGGCCGTGGCCGCGGTGCCCGAAACGGGGGTGGCCTCGGTGGTAGCGGTGGTCACCGACGAGGTCACGGCGGTCGCAGCCTCGGCCCTGGGGGCGAACACCAGCAGCAGGAGCCAGCAGCCGGCCAAGAGCATGGTCAGAGGCAGGCCGAGGCGGGCTACCGCCTGCCACCTCCCCGGCTGCCCCACGGGCCGCGCAGCTCCCCGTCCTCCTCCGCTCTAACCCCGAATCCACCGTCGATCTTGGTGCCTGCTCCTGATGATCTTGCCGGTGGCGGGGACGGCTGCCGTTGCGGATCTGGGCATAGAGCGATCGCCGGTCCGCCGGCTTCTCCAAGGTCCTGGTCGTCGGGTCGGGAGCGGGGACCCCGGGGACGGTGAAAACCGTGCGGCGCAGGCCCGCCTGGCGCACACCGGGCGACGACGACACCCTCCGACTGCCCGACTCCTGGCCCCGCGCTGCTCGACGAGGGCGTGCCGACGGTGGTCGGCTTCTAGCTCGAGCATCCCGCCGGTGCGGTTGGTGACGAACGCGTGGTAGCTCCAGGTGGTGAACAGCGCCAGTTGCAAGCCCGGGGTGGGCCGGACCCGGCGCACGATCAACCGCACCGGCATCGCGTCGCGGCCGGTGAACGCGGTGTAGCTGGTCTCGGCGACGTCGGCGCCGGACACCTCGGGCGAGCTCAGCCAGTACGGGATCGGCTGCCACGCCGCCTCGTCGATCTGCTCGATCGCGGCCCGGATCCGCTTGTCCTGCCGGGCGGTGACCGAGAACCGGACGTCGAACTTGACCGCCGTCGCCAGGACCGACTTGCTGTAGAACGCACTGTCGGCGCGCACGACCAGCGGCCCGGTGGCGGCGGCGGCGCGGACCCGGCTGACCGTCTCGGTCAGGAACGACTTCGCGCCGCGGGCGGCACCAGCGCTGCCGCCGCGGAGGCGGCACATCAGCACCTGCCCGGTCTGCGCGCAGGTCGCCAGCTGCGGGTGGTAGCCGCGGACGCCTGTGTAGCCGAACGCGGCGCCCTGCTTCTTGCGGCCCTGCACCTCCACGATGGTGGAGTCCAGGTCGATCGTCAGCGGCCCGGCCAGGTCCGCCGGGCCGGCGCCCGCGGCCCACAGCCGGCCGAGCAGCTCGCGGCTGATCGCGTCGAGCTGGCGGACGTTGGACCACTTGTGCGCCCGCAACCACGACCCGACCGTGGAGGGCGCCCGGGTGGCGTCGAACAGCTCGCCCGCGGCGCCGACGCGCAGCACCGCGACGTCGTCGATCCAGTCCCCACCGGCCAGCATCGACCCGACCACGCTCAGCGCCTTCGTACCGCTGTTCCCGCCGTGCCGGGCCAGGTGCAACCGGCTGTCGATCAGCTCGGCCAGACCGAGCCGTTCGGCCAGCACCGCCGCCGGCAGCAGCCCGGCGTTGGGCACCGGATTGCTCTCGTCCAAGGTCACCGACAGCCGCTCAACTCATGCGATGCTCGCACCCTGCAGGTGCCCTTCTCCTCGGCGACACTGACCCCTCAGCAAGGGAATCGTCCCAGGTAGAAGGGCGTTTGCGCGTCAGGCCCGCCGGACACGATCACGGCAGGGCGGTGGATCAGGGCTTATATCTCGTTGCGCGGCGCGAAGGCGTCTGGGACGAGGCCTCCGGACGCCCTGTCGCGCGCGCCGCTTCACCTTTCGAAGGGTTGAGAGGGAGGTGGGCGCATGTCTGAAGACGTCCAGGACAGTGTGGCCGACGCGGAGCGGACCCGGCGGCAGACGGACGATGAGATCTTGATCGAGGCTTTGGCTGAGGGTCGCACCTACGCAGAAGCGGCTGCACTGGTCCGCGCGAGCGCCCGCACGGTACGGCGGCGGATGGCCAATTCGGACTTCGCTGCGGCGGTTTCGCGCCGCAGAGCTGAACGCGTCAGCGAGATCACCGGCGCGCTGGTGTCGCTGTCGGCGCGGGCACTCCGGACGTTGGAGGAGTGCCTGGATGCGGAGCGACCGGCGGACCGGATCCGCGCCGCTCAGGTGGTTCTGGCCTCGGTGCACCGCTACCGCGAGGTCACCGAGTTCGAGGCAAGGCTAAGTGAGCTCGAGACCTCGTCAGACAGCTCCACTGGCGAGCCGGGCGGCCGGTCGTGACGCACCAGCGCAGACTGGACCGGCTGCTCGCGCAGCACACGCAGCGGAGTGAGCTCGAGACCTCGTCGGGTAGCTCGACTGGCGAGCCGGGCGGCCGGTCGTGACGCACCAGCGCAGACTGGACCGGCTGCTCGCGCAGCACACGCAGCGGCCGGCGGGTCGCGGCAACTCGACGCTGGTGGTCCCGAACATCATCGACTTCGTCACGAGCCCGGGCTACCTCAACCAGCCGAAGCTGTACCCGCGGCAGGCGCTGCTGCTCAAGCTCATCTGTCTGAGCCCGGAGCTGCTCACCGCCTACGACCACGGGGTGCTGGAACGGTGGAAAGCGGGGTTCACGCCGGTTGGCGAAGCGGGCGCACGCCGCTATGCCGGCATCGAAGGGCTGACGCCTGACGTCCTGCAGCGCATAGAAGTATGTCGCGAGGAAGGCCGGCGCTGGTTCGGCGAGGTCGTACTGGTCCTCGGGCGGCGCGCCGGGAAGGGCTACCTGACCGCTCTGGTCGCCGCCTACGTCTTGTGGTGCTTCATGGCTACCGGCGACCCGCAGCACCACTTCGGCATCGACCGCCACAAGCGCCTGGCGGGCATGTTCTTCGCCGGGGAGCGCACCCAGGCCAGCGACAACCTCTTTCGCGACGTGCGTCAGCTCGTGGTAAATGCGCCGTGCTTTGCGCCGTACCTGGCCACGGACCTCAAGAACCGGCTGCTCATCTGTGCTCCCGCGGACCTCCGGCGCACGGCGCGCTCAGCAGCGCAGTCGGCGGACGAGGCCAGTTTCGTGCTCGACGCTCGCCCTACGACGGGGCTTGCCGGCCGTGGGCCGGCGGCGTTCTTGGTGGTGTTCGACGAGATGGCGCACCTCGGCGTCGCCACCGCCCGCTCCGCTGATGAGGTGTACGAGGCGGCCGTGCCCGCGCTAGACCAGTTCGACAAGGACTCCTTTATCGTCCAGGCCTCCTCGCCATGGAGCCAGCAAGGCAAGTTCTACAACCGCTACCAGGACGCGCTGGCGCTCACAGACGAAGAGATCGCGGTCAACCCCACACTGCTCACCGTCCAGCTGCCCTCCTGGGGGCCCTACCAGGATTGGGAGCTGACCGGACAGCCCGGCGGCCTGGAGATGTACCCCGGCGGCCCCCGGTTCCAAAAGATCCGCGGAGCGATCATCACCGAGGCGACGGCCCGAAAGCGAGAAGCGGGCGACCCGCAGCGCTTTGCCGTGGAACGCATGGCACAGTGGGCCGTCTCGTTCCGAGCCTTCCTCGACCGCGACCTGGTCGACACGATCTTCCAGAGGACGGCAGAGACACCAGTGCTCGGGGCGGGCGCCGCCCTGGACACCGAGTACCTGATCCACGTCGACCCCTCCACCAGCCGCGCCAACTACGCCATGGTCGTTGCCCACCGAGAGCCGCCCGCCTCTGGAGCCCTGCCGCACGTGGTGATCGACGACATCACGGTCTTCACGCCACAGGAGTTCGGCGGCCGCATCGACCAGACCGCCTGTCTGGACCGGCTCAAGTCGCTGATCTCGAAGTACGCGCCGACGTCGGTCACCTTCGACCAGCACCAGAGCGCGCTCGCTATTGAGCAGCTGCGCGCCTGGGTGCAGCAGCAGGACTTGCCTCGCAGGGCGACGGTGTCATTGCGAACTGCCACCGGCCCGCACAACGCCCGGCTGGCGGAGATCTTCCAGGCTGCGATCGGGCTCCGGTTGGTGCACTCGGTGGAGCACCAGCTCGCTCACCTCGAGCTGCTTCACCTCGAGGTGCAGTGCAACGGCAAGGTCGACCACCCAACCTACGGACCGGTACAGACCTCGGACGTCTCCGACTGCTTCTTCGAGGTGACCGAACAGCTCATCGGGAGAGCGGTGGCCAGCAGCCTGGGCCACATCACGATCAGCAGATCCCAACCCGGCGGCTACCCAGCGGCGGCACCCTGGACGACCCCCAGTACGCCCAGCGCCCCAGCGGGCTTCAACTTCCCAAGGCCATCGGCCTACAGGCCTCGGCCCACCGGGGGTCACCCAGCCCGCGGACGCGGCCGTTGAGCACCAGAGCGGCCAGGAGCGGCCACAAGCGGCCATGAGCGGCCACGGACGGTCCGGCGCCACCGTGGAACGATCATGGTTCGACTGTGAGGGTCTTGTCGCGCAACTCCAACATCACCTAGCTGACCTACACTGCCGGACTTACGTGAACACCCCACGAACTGCCGCCTGTTGCAGGAACGCTCCCCGGACGGCCTCATGTGCCCTCAACTGCGGAACTCGGGCTACACGCCGCCTCAGCTCAGTCCTCAGGTGGCAGAAGCGCGGGGTCGATGCGCACTACCCTGTGGTACATCCGAACCAGCTTGCGCTGCGGAGGCGGCGCCGGGGTGAACACCCCGCTCCTCACCAGCCGCTCCAACGGCTCTGCGTGCTCATCGCAAAGGTCGAGGGCGTAGAGCCCGTCAGGCGTCCTCACGCGGTAACTCTCCGCTTGCGGCTTGGCGCAGATGTCGCAGAGGACGGTCTCGCGGCTGTGCTTGCTCACCAACTCTCCCCGCTCCGACTAGGGCGCCGGATGACGTCGTCGTCGCGCTGTGGGTCCCGTGGGACGTAGGCCCAACCTCCCGTGCGGCTAGCCGGGTTGGGCGGTATGCGCTCGTCGTACCGAACCACTAGGTCACGTGCCGCCAGCTCGCGTAGCCAGTTCTCCAGCATCCCTAGCCGTGCCGCCGATACGCCGTCCACGTCGCCCGACCGCCGGCGGGCGAGCAGCCGAAGCATGGTGACCGGCTGTTGATGGTCGTGCTCGGGTCGGATGCGCCAGGGGATGAGATCCGCGTACCGGGGACGGCGCGAGGTGCGGCCGGCCTCCTTCAACTGCAGGTGGACGGCCCCGGGACTGACGCCGTACTCATCCGCGATTCGCTTCAGGGTCCAGCCCTCGTCCCGCAGTCGCACCAACTCGTGTGTCGGAGGCAGCTTGCGCTCCCGCGGCATCCACGCCCCCTGGCCACGAAACTCAACGACTTTACGCTACGCGGGGATTGTGTCAGACTGCCGTGCTTCATCGGACCGCCATCAACCTGGCCGCCGAGCACCTCGAACCCGCAGGTCGGAACGCACGCCCTACTCCCACTCGATCGTCCGGGCGAGGGTGACGGCGGCGGGATAGGCGCCCTCGGCCTGCTCCTCGCGAGCCATCTCGACCGCCCCGCGGTGGTGCTCGATCATCCGGTCCAGGAACATCCGGTCGAAGGCGACGCCCTGCGCCCGCTCGAGCTGGGCCATCTGCCCCGCGGTCATCATGCCGGGCGCCGACGCCCCGTGGTGGCCCGCGCCGGCGTGGGCGCCGTCCCCGGAGTCCTCGGGCACGTCCTCGCCCCAGGCCTCCAGCCACCCGGTCATGGTCTCGATCTCGGGGGCCTGGGCCGCCCGGATCTGCTCCCCCAGGGCCCGCACCTGCGGGCTGTGCGCCCGCTTGGCGGCCGTCTCCGCCATGTCCACAGCGCCCCGGTGGTGGCCGATCATCTGCTGGGCGAAGGCCACGTCGGCGGCGTTTCTCGGCTCGCCCGCGGTCGCGGCCGGGGCCGGGCTCGTGGCGGTCGGGACGGCGGGTGCGGCCGGTGTGGCCCGGGTCTGGCCGCTGCCGCAGGCGCCGAGCGCGAACGTCAGGACGAGCGCCGCGCCGAGCGTGAGGCCGCACCGGTCGGTGGTCGCGGTCGGTCTGCTCAATCGAGGACCCCCTCGGTCAGTGGTGGTAGCGGTGCATGATGGCGTGACCCCGGCCGCGGCGGATCAGGGCCCGGTTCACCGGCAGGGTGACCACGAAGGCGACGGCCAGGGCCACCGCCAGGGACCCCCAGAATCGCGGCGAGTCCAGCCCCGCGTCCATCGCGCCGGAATGAGCAGCAGGACCGCGTTGTCGACGATCTCCATCACGGTGATCGACAGGGTGTCGGCCGCCAGCGCGACCCCCAGCGCCGCCCCAGGGGGAGCCCGGAGCGCAGCACCGGCGCGATCGTGAGGGAGTAGCCAAAGACGAAGGCCAGCTCAACGGCGAGTGTGATCGTCGCGGTGGTGGACCAGCCCAGGGCGGTGCCGATCACCACGCCGAGGACCTCGCCGATGGCGCAGCCGGTCAGGCAGTGCGCGGTGGCGCTCACCGCCAGTCGGTTGAGCTCCCGGCGCTCCTGCTCCCGGCCCGCCGTCGCCGACGGCTGCTCGAGGTGCTGGGGGGTGTGCTGCCCGACCTCATGGCTCATCGCCATCCTCCCTCGCCGCCAAACGTCCGGTCCGACCCCTCTCACTACCCCCGGGGGGTAACGAGCGGAAGTCCCGGCGTTTACGAGCCGTGGTGAATCGGCCCCCCCGCCTCGGCGAGTCGCTGTCCGCTGCCGCCCCAGCGCAGGGCGGTGATCTCGGCGGCGACCGAGACCGCGGTCTCCTCCGGCGTGCGGCCGCCGAGGTCGAGCCCGATGGGCGAGGCGAGCCGGGCGAGCTCGGCTGCGGTGAGCCCGGCCGCGCGCAACGCGTCCAACCGCTGCTCGTGCGTGCGCCGGCTGCCCATCGCGCCGACGTACGCGGCCGGGCCGCGCAGGGCGACCTCGAGCAGGGGCACGTCGAACTTCGGATCGTGGGTGAGCACGCACATCACGGTGCGCCCGTCAACGGGGGCGCCGGCGAGCCAGCGGTGCGGCCAGTCGACCACGACCTCGTCGGCCTCGGGGAACCGCTTCGGGGTGGCGAACACCGGACGGGCGTCGCAGACCGTGACGCGGTAGCCCAGGAACTTGCCGATGCGGACGACGGCGGCCGCGAAGTCGATCGCGCCGACGACGTACATGCGCGGGGCGGGCGCGAAGGACTCGACGAAGACGTCAGCTCGTCGCGCCGGCGCTCCCCGTCCGGACCAGGTGCAACGTGCCGGTGCTGCCCGAGGCGAGCAGGCCCCGCACGTCGTCACCCACGGCCGCGTCGAGCCGCGGCGAGCCGACGGAGCCCTCGGTCGTGTCGGCCGTGACGAGCAGGCGCGAGCCGACGTGCGCGGGCCCGTCGACCACCGTGGCCAGCGCGACCGGCTGCTCGGCCCGCAGGCAGGCCGCGAGCTGCGGCAGCGCGGGGAACGTCTCGGCGTCGACCCGGGTGACGAACACGTCGAGGATGCCACCGCAGGTGAGGCCCACGGCGAACGCGTCGTCGTCGGAGACGCCGTAGGTCTGCAGCCGGGGCTGCCCGTCGGCGAGCACCTCCTGTGCCAGCTCGTAGACCGCGCCTTCGACGCAGCCACCCGAGACGCTGCCGGCGACCTCGCCGTCGGCGGTGACGACCAGCGACGCCCCCGCGGGTCGGGGGGCGCTGCGCCAGGTACGCACCACGGTGGCGAGCGCGCAGGGATGCCCGGCGGCGTACTCCCGCAGCACGGCGTCGAGGACGTCACGCATCCGACAGCACCTCCGCGAGCCGCTCCAGGGCAGCCAGGGTGTGTCCCTCGACGAACCGGTCGACGTGCGGGAGCGCTGCGGCCATGCCGGCGGTGAGCGGCGCGTAGCCCGCCTTGCCCTTGTGCGGATTCACCCAGACGACGCGGTGAGCGAGGCGATGCAGCCGAGCCATCTGCTCGCCGAGCAGCGAGGCGTCGCCGCGCTCCCAGCCGTCCGAGGCGACCACCACCACCGCGCCGCGGGCGGTGCCCCGCTGGCCCCAGCGGTCGAGGAACGCCTTGAGCAGCTCCCCGAGGCGGGTGCCGCCGCTCCAGTCGGGCACCGCAGCCGCAACGGCGGCCAGGCAAGTGTCGGCGTCGGTGCCGTGGATGTCGCGGGTCACCCGCGTGAGCCGGGTGCCGAGGGTGAACACCTCGGCTCCTGCCCGCCGCCGGGCCGCGACGTGCGCGAAGCGCAGCAGCACGTCGGCGTACGGGGTCATGGAACCGCTGACGTCGAGGAGGAGGACGAGCCGCCGTGGGCGGCGGGTGCGGCCGTGATGCCGCAGGTCGGGCTCGCCGCCGCGCTGCAGCGTCGCCCGCACGGTGCGCCGGGGGTCGACGGCGCCGCGCGCGGTCGGCACG
>JALYMT010000089.1 GCA_030773555.1 Actinomycetota bacterium
GAGAAGCTCTCCGCGTAGATCTTGTAGACGTCCTCGGTGCCGGAGGGCCGGGCCGCGAACCAGCCTGACCCGGTCGTCACCTTCAGCCCGCCGATCGCGGCGCCGTTGCCCGGTGCCGCGGTGAGCCGGGCGGTGATCGGCTCACCAGCGAGCGACGTGGCCGTCACCTGCTCCGGCGAGAGCCGCTTCAGCACCTCCTTCTCCTCGCGGGTCGCCGGCGCGTCGACCCGGACGTACGCCGGCTCCCCGAAGCGCTCGGTCAGCCGCCGGTAGTGCGCGGCCGGGTCGGACCCGGTGCGCGCGGTTATCTCGGCCGCGAGCAGGCACAGCGCGATTCCGTCCTTGTCGGTGGTCCAGGTGCCGCCGTCGGTGCGCAGCAGAGAGGCGCCGGCGCTCTCCTCGCCGCCGAAGGCCACCGAGCCGTCGAGCAGGCCGGGCACGAACCACTTGAAGCCCACGGGCACCTCGAGCAGCGGCCGGCCGACCTCGGCGGCGACCCGGTCGATCATGCCGCTGCTCACGAGGGTCTTGCCCACGGCCGCGTCGGGGCGCCATCCCTGCCGGGACGCGAAGACGTAGGCGATCGCGGTGGCGAGATAGGCGTTGGGGTTCATCAGACCGCCGCTGGGCGTGACGACGCCGTGCCGGTCGGCGTCGGCGTCGTTGCCCACCGCGAGGTCGAACTCGTCCTTGAGCCCGACCAGGGTGGCCATCGCGTAGGGCGAGGAGCAGTCCATGCGGATCTTGCCGTCCCAGTCGACGGTCATGAACCCGAACGTGGGGTCGACCCGGTCGTTGACGACGGTGAGGTCGAGCTTGTGCCGTTCGGCGACGGCCTGCCAGTAGTCAACGCTGGCCCCGCCGAGAGGGTCCACGCCGATGCGGACGCCGGCCTGGCGTACGGCGTCCAGGTCCACGACCGACGGCAGGTCGTCGACGTACGCGCCGAGGAAGTCGTAGCCCGCCACCGTCGCCGCCGTACGTGCGCGGGCGTACGGGATGCGCCGCACGTCGCGCAGGTCGCCGGCGATCAGCTCGTTCGCCCGGTCCTGGGTCCAGCCGGTCGCGTCGGTGTCGGCGGGTCCGCCGGAGGGCGGGTTGTACTTGTAGCCGCCGTCCTCGGGCGGGTTGTGCGACGGGGTGATGACCACGCCGTCGGCGGATCCGCCCGTGCCCCGCCGGTTGTGCGTGAGGATGGCGTGCGAGAGCGCCGGTGTCGGGGTGTAGCCGCCCGCGGTGTCGACCCGCAGCTCGACGTCGTTGGCGGCGAAGACCTCGACCGCGCTGACGAAGGCGGGCTCGGACAGCGCGTGGGTGTCCTTGCCGAGGAACAGCGGCCCGCTGATGCCCTGAGCCGCGCGGTAGTCACACACCGCCTGGCTGGTGGCGAGGATGTGCGCCTCGGTGAACGCCGCCTCGAGCGCCGAGCCGCGATGCCCGGACGTGCCGAACGACACCCGCTGCTCGGCGACGCCCGGGTCGGGGCGCTCGGCGTAGTACGCGGTCACGAGCTTCGCGACGTTGACGAGCAGGGACGGCGGCGCCGGGATGCCGGCGAGGGGGCTGGTGGCAGTCACGGCGTCCTCCTACCCGCAGGCGTCGGCTACGACAGCGCCTGCAGGCGCTCGAGTGCGGCGTCGAGCACCTCGTCGCGCTTGCAGAACGCCCACCGCACGAGCGGACGGCCGGGAGCCGGGTCGTCGTAGAAGACGGCGTGCGGAATCGCGACGACCCCGCAGCGCTGCGGCAGCTCGCGGCAGAAGCGCAGGCCGTCGTCGTAGCCGAGGGGGCGGACGTCGGTGGTCACGAAGTACGTCCCGCGCGGGCGATGCACGTCGAAGCCGACCTTGGCGAGCCCGTCGCAGAGCCGGTCGCGCTTGTCCTGCAGGCCGCTGCGCAGGCCCTCGTAGTAGTCGTCGCCAAGGCCCAGTCCGAGCGCCACCGCGGGCTGGAAGGGCGCCCCCGACGTGAAGGTGAGGAACTGCTTCGCGGCACGCACCGCCGTCACGAGCGGCTCCGACCCCGTCACCCAGCCGATCTTCCAGCCGGTGAACGAGAACGTCTTGCCCGCCGAGGAGATCGACACCGTCCGCTCGCGCATCCCCGGCAGCGACACGAGGGGCACGTGCCGGAGCCCGTCGTAGACCAGATGCTCGTACACCTCGTCGGTGACGACGAGCAGGTCGCGCTCGAGGGCCAGCGCCGCGACGGCGCGCAGCTCCTCGTACGTCAGCACCGCTCCGGTCGGGTTGTGCGGCGAGTTCACCAGCAGCAGCTTCGTCCGCGGAGTGACGGCCGCGCGCAGCGCGTCGACGTCGAGGGCGAAGTCGGGTGCGTGCAGCGTCACGGGCACGCGCACCCCGCCGGCGAAGGCGATGCTCGCGGCGTAGGAGTCGTAGTAGGGCTCGAGGGCGACCACCTCGTCGCCGGGCTCGACGAGGGCGAGCATCGCCGCGGCGATCGCCTCGGTGGCCCCGGTCGTCACCAGGACCTCGGTGTCGGGGTCCCAGCGCAGGCCGTAGAAGCGCTCCTGGTGAGCGGCGACGGCCTGGCGGAGCACCGGCTGGCCGGGGCCGGGCGGGTACTGGTTGATCCCGCCGCGGATCGCCTCGACGGCGGCCTCGGCGATCTCGGCCGGGCCGTCGATGTCGGGGAAGCCCTGCCCGAGGTTGATCGAGCCGGTGGCGAGGGCGAGCGCGGACATCTCCGCGAACACGGTCGTACCGAGGCCGGTGACGCGGGCGGCGGGGCGGGGCACCGGGTCAGCCTGCCAGCTCCGGACGGCCGGGTGGAAGGCGCAGGCCCATCAGGACGTAACGACCCGGAGGTGCGCAGCCCGGGTGGGCGTCGAGTTCTCCAGCCGCCGCAGCTGACGGTGCAGCTGCACGATCTCGAGGAGTCCGCTCAAGACGATGCCGGCGAGGATGGCCATGGAAGCCCTCTCGGCCATGGGCTTGCTCCAACCGTGCGGTGATCGTTCCTGTTCACATCGGTCGGCGCGGGGCGGGGCTTGACCCGCCGGCGGCGTACGCCCGCAGCCGGTGCGCGACCCGTGCCCTACGCTCCCCGGATGAGCGACGATTCGGCCGCCCTGCTCGGCCACATCCGGGCCAAGGCGATCGTCCGGGGGCGGGTGGTCCTGTCGTCCGGGCAGCAGGCCGACTACTACGTCGACCTGCGCCGGGTCACCCTCGACGGCGAGGCCGCGCCGCTGGTCGGGCGGGTCATGCTCGGCCTGGCCGCCGACCTGGGCTTCGACGCGGTGGGCGGGCTCACTCTGGGCGCCGACCCGGTCGCCACGGCCATGCTGCACGCCGCGGCCGCCGCCGGGCGCCGCCTCGATGCCTTCGTGGTGCGCAAGAGCGAGAAGCAGCACGGGCTGCAGCGGCGCATCGAGGGACCCGACGTCGCCGGCCGGCGGGTGCTCGCCGTCGAGGACACCTCGACCACCGGCGGCTCGGTGCTCACGGCGGTCGAGGCCCTGCGCGCAGAAGGCGCCCAGGTGGTCGGCGTCGCAGTGCTGGTCGAGCGGGGCGCGGCGCCCGCCGTACGAGCCGCCGGCCTGCCCTACCTGGCGGCGTACACCCTCGGCGACCTCGGGCTGGACTAGGCGGAGGTGCCGGCGTGGATCGGCCGTACCCGAAGGTCAGGGACGCCGACGAGCGGTAGTCCCCGGCTGAAGATCGCCAGTTCGGGTGGGAATGTGCAGTTGACTCCACAATCCCACCCAGCTTCGCGATCTTGCTGTCGAGGAGCGCTTCCTGCTGCGAGGCGCGTGGTCGATACTGCTGGCCGATGCCGCGAGTTCGCATGCACCGGACGAGGTCGAGACCGACGTCGTGCTGGTACGTCACCTGCTGGCCGGTCAGTTCCCGCAGTGGTCCGGGCTCCCGGTCGAGGCGGTGGAGTCGTACGGCACCGACCACGACATCTACCGGCTGGGCGAGCACCTGGCGGCCCGGCTTCCGCGCATCTCCTGGTTCGTTGCCGCGCTGCGGGCGGTGAGCATGGTCGGAGCGCCCCCGCGCGTTCCCGGCGCCGGTCGGTCGCGGAGCTCGGCGACCGGGTCGACGGCGCAGCGGTGCTCCGCTGCTGGCAGCAGGCGCTGGACGCTCCGGCCTGGCAAGGCCGGGACGTGTGGGTGCACGGCGATCTGCTGCCGGGCAACCTGCTCGTGGTCGACGGTCGCCTGTCGGCGGTTACCGACTTCGGCAGTCTCGCCGTCGGCGATCCGGCCTGCGACCTGCTGCCGGCGTGGAACGTCTTCACCGGCGCCAGCCGGACGGTCTTCCGCTTGGAGCTGGGCGTCGACGACGCCTCCTGGATGCGGGGGGGCGGTTGGACGCTGCGCCAGGCGGTGGTCGCGCTGCTGTACTACTGGGACACGAACCCGGGCATGGTGCGTCAGGCGTCGCACGCGCTGCACCAGGTCCTCCTGGATCTGACCCGACCGCTGTCCGGCGGGGCGTAGGAGTTCGTTCCATTCGGGTCACCCGTGGTCTGACGTACCCTGGCCTCGAAGGGGAGTAGTTCCGTCGCGGCTGAGCCAGTCGCTGACGCCGGTACGTCGACATACCGGTGGGCGACCACCCGGCGTGCCGCCCGCAGCCTGCTGTGGTTGAGCGAGACCTTCGGCACCGACCTGTGCCGAAGCTCTCCGTGCTTCGGCCTCCCCCGAGCACGAGGCCCGCGGATGTCCCTCCTCACCCTCCTTCTCATCGCGCTCGGCGTCTCCGCCGACGCCTTCGCCGTAGCCATCGGCAAGGGCCTGGCGATGCGCCGGCTAGACGGCCGGGAAGCGCTGTCGATCGCGGTGGCCTTCGGGGTGTTCCAGGCGATCATGCCGCTGCTGGGCTGGCTGCTCGGCTCGCAGCTCGCGCAATACATCACCGCGTTCGACCACTGGGTCGCCTTCGCGCTGCTGGCAGTGGTCGGCGGTCGGATGTTGCGCGAGGCGGTGACCCCGGACGACGACGACCAGGTCCAGAGGCGCCTGACGTGGCGTGAGCTGCTCGTGCTGGCACTCGCCACCAGCGTCGACGCCCTGGCGGTCGGGATCAGTTTCGCGTTCGTCGACGTCGACGTCCTGGCCGCCGTCACGCTGATCGGCGCCATCACGCTGGTTGTCTCCCTCGGCGGTGTACTGGTCGGCCACCGCGCAGGATCTCGGGTGAGAGGGCCCGCGGAGGTCCTGGGCGGGCTCCTGCTGATCGGCATCGGCGTGAAGATCCCCCTGAGTCACCTCGGCGTGCTGTGACCTCCCACCATGACGCCATCGCCCCGCTGGGCGACTCAGTCGTCGGCGGTGAGCTCGAGACGCTGCGCACGAAACGCCAGGTAGCCGCGTTCGGCGGAGTTGCCGGCCTTTCGGGGCAGCAGCCCGGTAGGCCGCGGCCGTGAGGTTCGCCGCCTGTTCCAGCAGATAGGCCCGCACCGCGTCGAGACGGTGATGGCCGGCGAGCGGGCCTGCGGCCAGGCCGTCCAGGAGGGCCAGCCCGCAGCCGGGCCGTCGCGCGTGGCGACTGCGACCGCGCGGTTGAGCGCGGCCACGGGGTTCGGCGCCAGCCGCTCGAGCACGTCGTAGAGCCCGACTACCTCGGCCCAATCGGTGTCCGCGCTGGTCTGGACTTCGGCGTGCAAGGCGGCGATAGCGGCGTGCAGCTGGTAAGGGCCGACAGGACCGGTCCTCAGCGCGCAAGCGGTCAGCGTGGCACCTTCGGCGATCGCGTCGCGGTCCCACCGCGTACGGTCCTGCTCGGCCAGGGGAATCAGGGCCCCGTCGCTGGTCTGGCGGGTCGCGCGTCGGCTGTCGACGAGCAGCATGAGCGCCAGCAAGCCGGCAGTCTCCGAGGACGACGGCAACCGCTGGTGGAGCAGGCGGGCCAGCCGCAGTGCCTCGGAGCACAGCTCCGGCCGCGCCACCGCGGCGCCGCTGCTCGCGGTGTGCCCTTCGGTGAACATCAGATAGAGCACCTGGTGGACGACGTCGAGGCGGGCCAGCAGCTCAGCGGCGTCCGGCAGGGCGAAACGCGCCCCGGCTGCTCGAATCGAGGCCTTCGCGCGGGTGATGCGCTGTGCCACCGTCGTCTCGGCCAGGAGGAGACCGCGGGCGATCTCAGCAGTGGTGAGCCCGGCGACGGCCCGCAGGGTCAGCGCCAGCTGTGCCGCCGGGGAGAGCGCCGGATGGCAGCACAGGAACAGCAGCGCCAGCGAGTCGTCGCGCTCAGGGGGCGCCTCGTCCGGAGGGGGCGCGAACAGTCGCACCTGCTGGGAGAGGACGAGCTCCCGGCGCTCGCGGGCCGCGTCCGCGCGGATCGCGTCGACGAGACGGCGGGTGGCGACCGTGGTGAGCCAGGCCCCAGGGAAGTCGGGCAGCCCGTCGCTACGCCACGAGGCGTGCGCTGCCACCAGCGCCTCCTGCAGCGCGTCCTCGCAGCGCCCGAAGTCACCGTGGCGGCGCACCAGCGCGCCGAGGACCTGCGGGGCGAGTTGCCGTACGAGGTCCTCGACGCGCGGGGCGTCGGTCATGCCGGGGCGTCCCCGGGCGTCATGAGCGGCCACACCTCGAGCCCCCCGCCCAACGGGGAGGCGTGCCGGAGAGCGGGTACTCCCGTGCGATCTCCAGCGCCCGGTCCTCGCTGGCGACGTCGAGGACGAAGAACGAACCGACGTGCTCCTTGGCCTCCAGGTACGGGCCGTCGCTGACCACAGGAACACCGCCGCGGGAGCGCACAGCTCGAGACGCCGGAATCAGCCCCTCGACGGAGACGAGCTCACCCGACTCGCGCAGCGACGCGTTGAACGCATCGACTTCGCGGATCAGCGCGGCGACGTCCACCGTCGGGTCGCCCCAGATCGCCTCGTTGCCGTAGATCAGCACCAGGTACTTCACCACTGCCTCCGATTCTGCGGGCCCCCGCCGGCCCGTCGCAGGGACGTCGGAGGCGACACTCTGCACACGACACGAGAAGCGGACCTTTTTCGCGGAAGTCAGGCGAAGGCCCAGCAGGCGGCGAAATTCAGCGGCCCGCCGGCCGGTAGGTGCAGATCAGGACGCCGGTGCTGGCGGTCGTGGTGGCGACGAGTTCGAGCGGTCGGGCTCTGCCGTCGCTGGGGAACACCCGCTTGCCGCCACCGAGCAGGATCGGCTCGATCATCAGCCGGTACTCGTCGACGAGGTCGTGCTCGACCAGCTGCGCCGCGAGCGTCATGCTGCCCCAGACCTGGAGCCCCTTGCCGTCGCGGGCCCGCAGCCTGCGTACGGCACCGATCGCGTCGTCGGCAGGCAGCAAGGTGGAGCCCGACCAGGTGAGGTCCTCCTGGCTCAGCGTGCGCGACGCGACGTACTTGGGGAGCTCGTTCATCCGGTCGGCGAAGGGGTCCCCGGCGCGCTTGGGCCAGGCGGCGGCCATCGCCTGCCAGGTGCGCCGCCCGAACAGCAGCGCCTCGGTCGTGGACATGACCTCGTCGATCGCCGAGCCCATCGTCTCGACATCGAAGTACGGCATCGACCAGCCGCCGTGGGCGAAGCCACCGTCGGTGTCTCCTCCGGCCCGCCGGGTGCCTGCACGACGCCGTCCAGGCTCATGAAGTCGCTCAGAATGACATGCAATCGCTGCTCCTTTGTCGGTAGCAGGTAGACGGGTGGCGCGCGGCGAAGTCATCGGTCCTGTTCCCCGCGGGCCCCGAGTGGTGCGGCGTCTTCGACTTCGTCCTCGGGTCGGCCATCCTGCTCCTGCCGTGAATCGCCGTGGAGAGCTAGACGGAGGCCCGCGCATGCCGCCCGCCGGGGACGTCCACTACGCCGGCTCCGGTGCCGGCTATGGCAGCTACCGCCGCACCGAGCCGCGGATCGCGGCGCGGGTGCACGCCGCCCTCGGGCCCGCCCGTACGGTCCTCAACGTGGGCGCGGGGGCCGGCTCGTACGAGCCGACCGACCGTCACGTCCTGGCCGTCGAGCCGTCGGCAGCGATGCGCGCCCGACGGCCCCCGCAGCTGGTGCCGGCGATCGACGCGGTCGCCGAGGCGCTGCCGTTCGACGACGACGCGGTCGATGCCGCGATGGCGATGCTGACCGTGCACCAGTGGCCCGACCCGGTCGCCGGGCTGGCCGAACTGCGTCGGGTCGCCCGCGGTCCGGTGGTCGTCCTGACCTTCGACCCGGACGCGTTCGACCGGCTGT
>JALYMT010000090.1 GCA_030773555.1 Actinomycetota bacterium
GGGCGATGGCCGAACACCGCCGATGAAGGACGTCGGTGAGCCGTGTGCGGGAGAACCGCACGCACGGTTCGACGGGGAGGGGCTGGAAACGGAGCACCAGCTACCGCGCCAGCCCCTCACCCAACCATCCTCGGCCCGGGCAGCGCTGCCGGTCAGCGGTCCAGGACTGTGGCAGATACAAGGCGCGGTCGAGGAAGACGTGCCCGGCCGCGGCGGCGTAGACCAGATACACCCGTCGCACATCAAGATCTTTGGAGTACCGTCCCATCAAGCCCACATCGCTACCGCTGGCCGCGCGCGGCGAGCGGATCCCCTCGGCGCTCCCCGTGTGGCGCGCGACCATCGCCCTCGTCCCCGGCGGCACCGGCCCGGCGGAGCCGCCCCCGCAGCCGACCGATCTCCAGATGGGCCCACCCCAGCCTCCGGTCGGTCTCGTCGGCTCGGCGCCGCTCGGCCAGGAGGATGTCGGCGAGGGCGTGCAGGGCACGGCGGAGCTCGGCCACCTGCGGGTCGGTCTCCCCGGCCCGCGGCCGGGGGGCGTGACCGGCCTCGTGCAGCGTCCCCACCAGGACCCGCCACTCGTCGCCGTGCCTGCCGGGGACCTTGTAGCCCCACAGGCGCCCGGAGCGCAGCCACCGGCGCAGGAGGGCGGGCGGGATGTCGTAGTGCAGGGCAACCTCGTGGAGGGACAGCTCGTCGTCCGGCCTGAGCTCGGCAAGCTGCCCCTCGACGTGCTGCCCCTCGACGTGCCAGGTCGGGTCCACCCGCGCTCCCTCCTCCCCGGTCGGCAGGGCGCCGCTGCCCGTCGTACGGCCAGCGTCCCCCGGGCAGCGGGGGGAGCCAAGGGGTCTGCCGCACACCTGCGTTGGGTTCCCTCATCGAGGGCGGGAGCCCGGAGAGGGGACGGCGTCAGGACTCGTTGAAGAGGCGGACGGCGGCGTCTCGGTCGGGGACGCGGAGCTTGCGCAGGATCGCGTGCACGTACGTGCGCACCGTGACCGGCGAGAGCACCAGTCGCCGCGCGATCTCACCGGTGCTCAGGTCCTGGCGCAGCAGGTCGAGCACCTCCCACTCCCTGCTGGTCAGCTGCGCGTCGCCGACGTTCGTCGCCGGGGA
This sequence comes from Actinomycetota bacterium, assembly GCA_030773555.1. Lineage (GTDB taxonomy): Bacteria > Actinomycetota > Actinomycetes > JALYMT01 > JALYMT01 > JALYMT01. Next base: position 1,117 of record JALYMT010000090.1, read on the forward strand.
GCGGCGTCGCGCCCCCCGATCCCGGAAGTGGTCGGCCATCTGGCGAACCAGCGTGCGGGGGATGGCGGCCTCACCGGCGAGCACCCCCTGGAGAGCGTGCGGCAGCCGCGCGGGGTCGATGTCCTTGAGCAGGTACCCGGCGGCACCGGCGCGCAGAGCGGCGAAGAGATCCCGGGTCTCGTCGGAGACCGTCAGCATGACGACCCTGGTGGCGGGCAGCCGGGCGGTGATCTCCCAGGCCGCGGCGATGCCGCTGCCGGGCATGCGGATGTCGAGCAGGCACACGTCCGGGCGCTTGCGCAGCGCCAGCTGCACCGCCGCGGGGGCGTCGGCGGCCTCGCCGGTCACGGCGAAGGACGGGTCCGCCTCCAGGGCCTCCCGGATGTCCTCCCGCGTGGGGGCGTGGTCGTCCGCAATCAGGACGCGGACCCGGGTCACAGCCGCATCTCCACGCGGGTCCCGCGGCCGGGCTCGCTGCGTATCTGCAGCCGTCCGCCCAGGGACCGGGCCCGCTCCTGCATGCTGACCAGTCCGAAGCCGCGCCGGCCCCCCGGCACTCCTGCCGGGTCGAACCCTCGACCGTCGTCGCTGATGCGGAGCAGCGGGTGCATCCCGCCGTGGAGTTCGACCCGGATCCGCTGCGCCCCGGCGTGCCGGGCCGCGTTGCCCACCGCCTCGCACGCGATCCGCAGGAGCCCCTCCTGCGTCGCCGGTGGCACCTGGACGCCCGGGGCCAGCGCTAGGTCGACCTGCGCGCCGTGCTGATGGGCGGTCTCGCTGACCGCCTCCGCGAGCAGGACGTCGAGCGGCTCGTCCAGCGGCCGGGACAGGGCATGGATTGCGCGGCGGGCCTCGACGAGCGCCCGGTCCGCCGAGGCGCGGATCCTCCCGGCTACCACGTGCTCCGCGTCGAGCCGCAGCGCGTTGCGGTGGATGTACGCCAGCTCCTGCGCCAGGCCGTCGTGCAGGTCGCGGGCCATCCGGCGCCGCTCCTCCAGCACCGCCACCTCCGCCTGGGCGCGCCAGTACCGCCGGATCTCGCCCACCACTCCGCCGAGGACCACCAGGTAGAACAGCAGCCGGAAGGCGTCGCCGGTGGAGACCCACTCGGAGTAGATGGACGGGAAGAGGAAGTAGTTGACGCGGGCGAAGGCGGCGAGGACGCACGCGACGGCCAGCCAGCGCATGAGGTGGTCCCTGGCCCGGACGGCGCGGCGACCGAACCCGTACGCGGCGACGGCGAACATCGCGGCGGAGGCGACCTGCGGCACGAGCGCGGCCGGGTGCCCGACGGGGCCTCGACGTCCCGACGTCTCCGGTGACAGCTGCGGGTCCAGGACCACCGGCAGGTACGGCTCCGCGGCGACGACGGCACCCGCGGCGAGGCCGAGAGCCGCCGCCACGGCGAGCACGGGAGCCCACCACGTCACGCACACGCGCCGGTCGGGCCCCAGGGCGGCGACGGCGAGGGTGGCCGCGCCGACGAGCCGGCAGGCCAGCACGGCCCAGGTCGCCGCCTGCCCCGCGACCCCTCCGGAGAGCGCGGCCGGCACGGCCGCGAAGGCGAGGTTCGCCGTCGCCATGAGCCCCAGCGCGAAGACCAGGAGCAGGTCGGTCAGGCACCCGGTGACCCGGAACCGGCCGAACACCAGCAGGGAGGCGAGCAGGGCGATGAGCCCCGCCGCCGTCTCCAGCGCCACGTGCAGCGCCGGCTCGCGATAGGCGAGCCGCGCCGCCGGCACGAACGCGACCAGCAGCGTGACCAGCGCTGCCCCGGCCGCGGTCAGCAGCAGGTCCCGTCGCGGTCCCCCCATGGGACGACTTTGTACCGGAGGCCCGCCCCTCGCCGTCAACCTTTCCGCACTTCGGGTACGGCGGGCACGGCGGTCGCGGACACCGTCGACGCCGACCTCGTGGAGGCGACCGCCGGGATCGACTCGTCCCGGGCCCTGGGCAGCTTCGCTCCCGGCGAGACCCGGGTGCTGTCCGGGAGCGAGGGCGTCTCCTTCGTGCTGAGGTGCTCGGGCAACAAGCACGTCGAGGGGGACCAGCGACTGACCATGCAGCTCAGCGCGGCGCACTCCACGGTGCCTGCCGGTGGGTCGCTGAGCGCCACGGACAGCACGCTGGCTTCACTGCCCGAGGGCTGGCCCGCCGACAACAACCCCTGCCCGGCGGGGTCCAGCAGCGTGGGCGACACCGGCAACAGCGCGGTGACGATAACCGCGCCCCGGGCGGCGGGCTCCTACAGCTACACCGCCAAGTACCAGGCCACGTTCGACCCGGCGAAGACCGACGACGGCCAGGACCTCCAGAGCAACGCCCCCGCGGTCAGCTACACCCTCACCGTCCCCAATCTCGCCCCGGTGCTCTGGTCGGCCGCGGCGGACGCCTCGGGGGTCAAGGGCAGCGCGCTGGGCACCGGCGGCTCGTTCACCGACGCCAATGGCGACCGCACGCTGAGGGTCAGCAAGACCGCGGGCGCGGGGACGGTGACCGACAACGGCGACGGCACGTGGAGCTGGTCGCACACGCCGAGCGCGGCGGGCAGCGGCAGCGTCACGGTGACCGCCACCGACGGCAGCGGCAGTGTCAGCGACACCTTCGACTGGACCGCGACCGCCGTGAACCGCGCCCCGGCCGTGGGCACGCCGGCCGAGGACGCCGCGGGCGTCGAGGGCGCCCTGCTGCGCAGCGGCGACGCCTTCACCGACCCCGACGGGAACGCCACGCTGACGGTCAGCAAGACCGCGGGTGCGGGGACGGTGACCGACAACGGCGACGGCACGTGGAGCTGGTCGCACACGCCGAGCGCGGCGGGCAGCGGCAGCGTCACGGTGACCGCCACCGACGGCAAGGCCAGCGTCAGCGACACCTTCGACTGGACCGCGACGGCGGCCGACCGCACCGCCCCGGCGGTGACCATCGCGGTCGACCCGGCGAGCCCGGACGGCGCTGACGGCTGGCACACGAGCGCGGTGCGGGTCTCGGTGCAGGCCAGCGACGCGGGCGGGGTGGCCAACGTCGAGTACAGCCTGGACGGATCCACCTGGCGGGGCTGCACGGACTCCTTCACCGTGGCCGACGGCGCGTACACGATCCAGGCCCGGGCCACGGACACCAGTGGCAACACCGGCTCGGCCGCGGACAAGGCGGTCAAGCAGGACACGGTCGACCCGACGGTGGAGCTCGAGGGCGGGCCCGAGGGGACGGTGGACCTGGGCGCGGCGCCCGCCGCACCCACCTGCGCGGCCTCCGACGCGACCAGCGGGGTGAGGAGCTGCGAGGTCACCGGCTACAGCACCGCGGCCGGCACCCACACCCTCACCGCCAGGGCGACGGACAACGCCGGCCGCACGGGCACCGCCACCCGCACGTACACGGTCGCCGACCGGACGCCTCCGGCGGTCACGATCTCGGTGGACCCGGCCGCCGCCGACGGTGCGAACGGGTGGTACACGACCGTGGTGAAGGCGAGCGTGGCCGCCACCGACAACGACCGGGTCACCGGGGTCGAGTACAGCCTCGACGGCGGGACGACCTGGCAGGCCTACACCGGCGCGGTGGAGCTCCGCGACGGTGCGGCCTCCACGATCAAGGCCCGGGCGAGCGACCCCAGCGGCAACGTCGGGGAGGCCGCCGAGACCGTCAAGCAGGACACGGTCGACCCGACCGTGGCGCTCCGGGGCGGGCCCGAGGGCACGGTCGAGCTGGGCGCGGTGCCGCCCTCGCCGACCTGCGAGGCGTCGGACGCCACGAGCGGCGTGGACTCCTGCGTCGTCAGCGGCTACGCCACCACGGTCGGCACCCACACCCTGATGGCCACGGCGACCGACGAGGCCGGTCGCACCGCCACCGCCTCCCGCGACTACACCGTGGCCGACCGTACGGCCCCCGAGGTGTCGATCGCGGTGGACCCGGCCGCCGCGGACGGGGCCGACGGGTGGCACACGAGCGCGGTGCGGGTCTCGGTGCAGGCCAGTGACCTCGGCGGGGTGGCGAGCGTCGAGTACAGCGTCGACGGCTCGGCGTGGCAGGCCTACCGCGACCCGTTCGGGGTCCCCGACGGCACGCACACGATTCGGGCCCGGGCCACGGACGCCAGCGGCAACATCGGCTCGGCCGCCGACCGGGCCGTCAGGCAGGACACCGTGGACCCGACGGTAACGCTGGCGGACGGGCCCACCGGGACCGTGTACTTCGGCGCGATCCCGGGTGCGCCCAGCTGCTCGGCCGCCGGCGCGACCAGCGGGGTGAGGAGCTGCGAGGTCACCGGCTACAGCACCGCGGTCGGCACCCACACGCTCACCGCCACGGCGACGGACAACGCCGGCCGCACCGCCAGTGCCACGCGCAGCTACACGGTGGCGCCCTACACGATCAAGGGCTTCTACCAGCCGGTGGACATGTCGGGCGTGGTGAACACCGCAAGGCCGGCAGCACCGGTCCCGCTGAAGTTCGAGGTCTTCCGCAACGCGACGGAGCTGACGGACCCGGCCACCGTCAAGTCGGTGACCTACAGCAAGGTGGTCGTCGCGAGCACGGCCGGGCAGGACGAGATCGAGACGTTCAGCTCCGGCGCCACAAGCCTGCGCTACGACACCACGGCCGGGCAGTTCGTCTACAACTGGAAGACGCCCGCGGCGGGGTCGTACAAGCTGACGCTGATCACGCAGGACGGGTCCATGATCAGCGCGGTGTTCAAGCTCCGCTGAGGCGCGGCACCGGCAGCAAGCAGCGGCGGCGGAAGGGCCTGGGCGACGATGACCCTGGGCCCTTCCGCCGTGCGGAGCGCCGGAATTCGGGGCTTTCGTGGCGCAAGGTCGGGAAGGCACGCCCCGGTCGGACGACTCAGCCTCAGCCGACGGGCGACGACAACGCCAGCGTGGTGGAGAGGGACGGCGCGTGGGGCGAGCCGCTGGCGGCGGTCGCCGTCCTCGTCCTGGCCGCCGTCACGGAGGTCCTCCTGCTCGCCACCGGGCTGGCGTCGTACACCGTCCTCGTGGCCCTCGTGCTCGTCGCGGCGGGGACGGTCGTCGGGTCTCGGCCGTCGCTGCTCGTCGTGCTCGCGACGACCTGGGTCGGCTGGGGCGTCTGCGTCGTCGTCCGCCCCCCGGCGCCCGCCGGTGCGGGGACCTGGGCGGGGACCTGGGCCGTGCCGCTCGTGGGCATGGTCCTCGCCACGCTGCTCGGCGGGCTGGTGCACCTGCTCCGCGCCGCCCACCGAGCCGAGCTGCGCCAGGCCAGGACCGCGGTCGAGGTCGCCGCGGTCTCCGACCCTCTGACCGGCTGCCTCAACCGGCGCGGGCTCGCGCTGCTCGGCCGACAGATCGTGGAGACGGCCCGGCGCCAGGGCGACGCCGTGCACTGCCTCCTGCTGGAGGTCGAGGGCCTCCGGGGCGTCAACGAGTCCCTCGGGCACCGGGCCGGCGACGAGGTGCTCGTGGCGGTGGCCGGCGTGCTGCGCGGGGCGACGCGGGGCACCGACGCCGTCGCCCCGCGCGACGGCGACTCGTTCTGCGTCGTCGGGCCGGGGACCGGGCCGGGGAGCCTGGACCTGGAGCGGCGGGTGCGCCGCGACTGCCGATGATCTTCTCGGTGGATAGCTCTTCGTGGACATGGATGGAGGGCGCCGGCACATCTACCATCCCGCGTTCGGCCCTGCCGGCCCGCACCAGCTGCGGATCCAAATGAGGGTCGTAAGCGAGCGTGCGGACCGGCGTGTTGTCACGGTCGAGGTGGGCGAGCCCGGACGGCGGGTTGTTCGTGCGTTTGGCCTCAGTGTGCTCGTAGTCTCCGATCGGCACCCTCCTGTTGCCGTTGCTCGACAGCCGAGACATGCGGTCCCCATCCCCCTTGTCGTGTCGCCTCCCGGCGACCGTACTTGGTGTGAGCGCTGTCAGGAGGGTGTTCCGGCGCCCCACGGGCCGTGGCGCCCAGCTCTGCCGCGTTCCACGCGCATCCGCCCGACCGCGCCTGAACGGTCACAGGAGCGGCGGGGTGGCCGGAGCGAGACACGGTCCAGTTCCCGCCTCGCCGACGCCCACACCGCCGGGCGGCTGCACGACGAGCTCGCCCGGCTCGGCCGCTACCCGCTGCTCGTCGTCGACGAGGTCGGCTACATCCCCTTCGAGCCCGACGCCGCCGCCCTGTTCCTCCAGCTCGTGAGCAGCCGCTGCAAACCGGCCTCACTGATCGTCACCAGCACACAAGCAGCGCGGAGGTGAACCGAGCGGGCGCCACTCAACGACAGGGTGGACAGCACGGTCGGTCGGCAGCGATGCAGCCAGCGCGCTCGGGCTCCGTCGGCATCGCACCGACGTGTCGTTGAGGTGACAGGAGGGGACGGGATGAAGACGAGGAAGGCAATCAGCGCGGCGGGGCTCGTCGTAGGCGCGTCAGCGGCGTTTGTGCTCGCCACGCCGGGCACCGCGTTGGCGACGCACACCCACGTCATGCAGGTCGGCAGTGGGCAGTGCGTCGTGCTCGCCGAGGAGGCGGGCGAGGAGTCGGTTTTGCTACCCGCCGCCGTGTTCGAGAACAACCCCAACGTCGACATCGCAGCGACCGCCGGGAGGACGCATCCGCTGCACGTGCTCGTGCACAAGGGGGCCGCTGGCGACCACCGGAACCTCTACGTGCTGGGCACGCAGGAGGCGACCAAGGCGTGCGGCACGCAGTTCGTGAACCGGTAGCTGCCCTGAGTGCCCGCCGTGAACCGGTTACGGCGGGGCGCGCGACCGGTCAGTATGGGCAGGCTGGCTGACAGACTCGCACCGGAGGTCTCCCAGTTATGACACGTCGACCACCAGGAGCATTGGGAGTCCTGCAAGGCTTTGCGGGCTGTGCCGCAGTGCTCGGCGGGCTGGGTTGGCTCCTTCTTGCTCCGGCCGCCGAACTGGTATGCGGGGACCTGCTGAGTTACGACGGCTACAACAGACTGCTGGCCGTCCCGCTATTGCTCTTCAACGTCGCTCTGGCCCTCGCGTCCCGCCGCTCCGTCTGGCGAAGGGACCGGGGCGTCCGGGCGGGCTTGCTCGTCGCGTCCGTTGGCTCAGGGCTGCTGCTGGTCGGCAATCTCATCGAGTTCTACGGCGGCGGCGCAAGTCGATGCAGCCGATGGGCGAGCGGCTCGGAGTGGACCATCAGGGGCTGCAGCAGTTCGTGACCTCCTCCACGTGGGACCTGCTCACGGTGCGGGAGCGGCTGGCCCGTCGCGGTGGCGGTGGTGGCCCCGGTGGCGTGGGTGGTCGATGACACCGGATTCCCAAGGACGGCACCGCGTCCCCGGGGGTGGCCCGGCAGTACTCGGGCAGCCTGGGCAAGGTCGGCAACTCCCCAGATCGGGGTGTCGGTGTCCGCGGTCACCGACGCCGCGTCGTGCCCGCTGAACTGGCGGCTGTTTCTGCCGGAGAGCTGGGACGACACCGCCGAGCCGGTTGCGGCCGACCCAGAGCGGGCCGCCGCGGTGGCGGCGCGGCAGGCCCGCGCGGGCGTTCCCACCGAGGAGCGGCATCGGCCGAAGTGGCGCCTGGCGCTGGACATGCTCGACGAGCTCGCCGGCTGGGGCTGGCCCCGCCGGTGGTGGTCGCGGATGCCGGCTACGGCAACAACGGCGACTTCCGCGCCGGCATCGCCGAGCGCGGCTGGTCCTACCTGGTGCAGGTCGAGAACGACCTGAGTGCGCACCGGGCCGGCGCAATCCCCGAGCTGATCGCCTACTTGGGGCTGGGCCCGCGGCCCAAGCCGCGCTATCGGAGCAAGCCCGACGCCGAGGCGCTGCTGGCGTTCTACGACTTCCCGGCCGAGCACTGGAGGCACCTGAAGACGAGCAATCCGATCGAGTCCACCTTCGCCACCGTGCGGCTGCGCACCAAGGTGACCAAGGGCTCAGGCAGCCGCGCGGCTGAGCTCGCGATGGTCTTCAAGCTGCTCAAAGCCGCGCAGGAGCACTGGCGCTACGTCAACGCCGCGCACCTGGTCGCCCTGGTCCGCGCCGGAGCCAAATTCGAGAAGGGAGTGCTGGTGGAGCGGCCCAAACAGGCCGCCACGAAGGACGCCGCGTGATCCATCAGGCCGCGCCGTCCACAACTCTTGACGATTGCTCGCTGCACGAGCAGCTGGTAGCGGCGCAGGTGCAGCTGGACCTCGAGATCACCCGCCTT
>JALYMT010000091.1 GCA_030773555.1 Actinomycetota bacterium
GCACCGCTCCCCCTCGTCGCCGGCCCGGCCGGCACTCCTTCGGCCGCTCCGGCCGGGCCACGGTAGCCAGAGCGGTCAGTGAGGGGCCTGCCATTTATCGGCTCTGCTTGCGGCCTGTATCGGGAACCGCTGCGCGGTCACGGTGGTCCCACGCTGGTTCAGCCGGTGTTGCGCAGGCCCGCGGCGATGCCGTTGACCGTCAGCAGCAGCACCCGGGCAAGCTGCTCGTCGGGCTCGCCGTCGCTCGCGCGCAGCCGCCGAAGCAGCGCCACCTGCAGGTAGCTGATCGGGTCGAGGTAGGCGTCACGCACCCGCAGGGTGCGGCGCAGGGCCGGATTGGCGTCGAGCAGCTCGCGCTCGCCGGTCACCCGCAGCAGCTCGCGCAGGGTGCGGGCGTGCTCCTCCTGCACGTCGGCGAACACGTGCTGCAGCTCGGCGGGCACCAGCGAGCGCACGTAGTGCTCCGCGATGCGCAGGTCGGTCTTCGCCAGGGTCATCGAGACGTTGCCGAGGAAGCTGCGGAAGAAGTGCCAGCCCTCGTACATTTCCGCGAGCACGTCGTCGAGGCCGGCCTCCCGGGCGGCGGCCAGCCCGGTGCCCAGCCCGAACCAACCCGGGACGATCTGCCGGGACTGCGTCCAGCCGAACACCCACGGAATGGCCCGCAGCCCCTCGAGCCCGGCGCCGCTGTCGGGGCGCCGCGACGGGCGGGAGCCCAGATGCAGGTTGGCGAGCTGGTCGACCGGGGTCGAGGCGGAGAAGTACGCGGGCAGGTCGGGGTCCTCGACGAGGCGGCGGTAGGCGGCGTACGCGGCGCCGGAGACGGTGTCCATCGCCGCGTCCCAGCGCTCCAGCGTCTCCGCCGGCACCCGCGGCGTGGTGTGCAGCACGGTCGCCTCGAGGGCGGCGGCGAGAGTGAGCTCGAGGTTCTCGCGGGCGAGCGCCGGCAGCGCGTACTTGTCGGAGATCACCTCGCCCTGCTCGGTGAACTTGATCTCGCGGTCGAGGCTGCCCCACGGCAGCGCGAGGATCGCGTCGTGGGTGGGCCCGCCGCCGCGCCCGACCGTGCCGCCCCGGCCGTGGAAGAAGCGCAGGCGTACGCCGTGGCGGGCGGCCACGTCGCGCAGCCGGCGCTGCGCCTTGTGGATCTCCCACTGCGAGGTGGCGACGCCGCCGGCCTTGTTGGAGTCGCTGTAGCCGAGCATCACCTCCTGCACCTCGCCGCGCAGCGTCACCAGCTGCCGGTACGAGGGATCTGCGAGCAGGTCGTCGAGCACCCGGTCGGCGACGCGCAGCTCCTCGGGGGTCTCCAGCAGGGGGACGAAGCCGATGCGGGCGAACGCCGGCGGCCCGTGCAGGTCGAGCAGGCCCGCCTCGCGCGCGAGCACCACGGCGGCGAGCACGTCGTCGGCCCCCCGCGTCATGGAGACGATGTAGCTCTCCACCACCTCCGGGCCGAAGCGGTCGAGGGCCGCGCGGATGGTGACGAACGTGTCCAGGGTGCGCCGCGCGCTCTCGTCGAGGGGGGCCGGGGTGGGAGCGAGCGGGCGGCGGCCGGCCAGCTCCTTGCGCAGCACCCCGAGCCGGTAGTCCCGGGGCAGGTCGGCGTAGCGCCAGGCGAGCTCACCCGCCCGGTCGTAGAGCTGGCCGAGGGCGGCGTGGTGGGCGTCGGCGTGCTCGCGGAGGTCCATGGTCGCCAGCTGCAGGCCGAAGGCGGCGGCGGTGGCGAGCCCGCGGTGCACGGTGCCGCCGGCGATCAGCTCGCCGCGATGGGCGAGCAGCGAGTCGCGCAGCACGGTGAGGTCGTCGAGGAGCCCCGCACTGCCCAGGTAGTCGCGGCCCGGCTCGTGCGCTGCGCCGCCGGCGATCCGGGTCCGTGTGTTGACCAGCCGCTGGCGGATCACGGTGGCCTTGAGCCGGTAGGGCTCCTCGGCGTTCAGCCGGGGATAGCGCGGGTCGAGCTCGGGGAGCACCTCCAGGTCGGCGGCCAGCCCGGTGAGCAGCTCCTCGCTGGCGCCGGAGATGCGCGTCGAGGTGGACAGGTCCTGCGTAAGGGTGTCGACGAGGCGGATCAGGTCGCGGATCGCGTGGTCGTGCTGGAGCACGAGCACCGCCAGGCTGACCTCCGGCGTGACGTTGGGGTTGCCGTCCCGGTCGCCGCCGATCCAGGTGCCGAAGGTGAGCGGGCGCGCCGTCGGGTCGGGCTCGATGCCGAGCCGGCGGAGCTGGTCGCCGAGCTCCTCGAGCACGTCGGGCATGGCTTCGGCAAAGAGCTCGTCGAGGTAGTAGAGCGCGTTGCGCGCCTCGTCGAGGGGCTCGGGGCGGTTGATGCGGATGTCATCGGTCTGCCACAGCAGGTCGACCACCTCCGCGAGGCGCCGGTCGGCGCGCGGGTCGTCGGTGGCGTCCAGCAGGTCGGCGATGCGGCGCAGCTTGGTCAGGGTCGTGCGGCGCTGGGCCTCGGTGGGATGGGCGGTGAACACCGGCCGCACCCCGAGTGCACGCACCTTCTCGGCCACGACCGCGGCGTCCAGGCCACTGGCGGCCACCCGGTCGACGGTCTGGGAGATCCAGCTGCCCTCCGCTCGCCGGCGGCGCGCGAGCTCCCGCCCGCGGTGCACCTGCTCGGCGGTGTTCGCCAGGTAGAAGTAGGCGGCGAAGGCCCGCACGAGGGAGGTGGCGGCGGCGACGTCGAGCTCGCCCAGCAGGGCGGCCGCGGCGTCCCCGTCCTCCCGGGTCAGCGCCCGTACCTTCTCCACCAGGTCGAGCAGCTGCTGCCCCTCCTGGCGCACCAGGGACTGGCCGAGCAGGTTGCCCAGCCGCCGGATGTCGGCGCGCAGCGCGCCCTGCTCCTCGTCGTCAGCGGGGGAGGTCGTGGCCGAGGAGGACGGGCTCAGGGTCGCGGCAGGGGGGTCGTCCACGCGGGGCGTCGTCGCCGTCATGAGGTCCATCGAACCGCACGCCGCCACTGGCCCGCAGCACCGCCGCACCTCCTGCAGATTGGCCGGAGCACGGGGGGCCTGTGCGCGACGCTTGAGAGCTGACGACACGTACGGCGGCCCACGGAACAGCAGGTCAGCCGCCCCGCCGAGGCAACCGGCGACCATCTCGTCCGGCTGCTCCTGCCGACCAACCGCTCGCACGTGGGCAAGATCGCCAGTTTGGGTGGGAAAGTGCAGTCGACTGCGTTCTGCCACCCAAACTGGCGATCTTGCTACTCGTTGACCGCGCCGGCACGCCCGATACGGGCGGAGACACATCTCGGTCCTTGCTCATCGGTCGCATTCCCGTCGCCGCAGCTCCTCGAGCCGTCGTACGGCGTAGTCCGGCTCGGGCAGCCAGCAGGTCGCCACCTCCCAGGCGATGCCCGCCGTCCTCACCTGCTGCCGGTCGCCGGGCAGTGGGATGGCGACGTCGCGCGGAACCCCCGAGAGGTCGAACGCCGGGACGTCCACCCGCGCCTCGTCCCAGTCGATCAGGGCGACGTCGTCCTCGGTGACCAGCACGTTCCCCGCACCCAGATCACCGTGGACGACGCACTCGGGACCATCGAGCACCGGCAGCCAGCTCTCCCGGACCAGGGCGGCGACGTCGGCCGGCATGGCGTCCAGGTCGACGTCACCTCCCCGTCGCCGGCTCAGCAGCTCGCGGGCCGACGCGAAGCCCGGGCGCTGCGGCCAGCCTCCCGTCACCTCGTGCACCCCCGTCACCGCCGAGACCACGCGGGCCCAGTCCGCGCCGTCCCGAGGTGGATCGCCTGGTATGAAGCGCTGCACGAGGACGCCGTCGTCGTGGCGCCGCTCGTCACCGGTCGCGACGGTCTCGGGGACGACGACACCCGCACGGCGGAGGGCCGCCAGGAGATCGAGCTCCCACGCGAGCGCCTCCCGCGACCGCCGCGAGACCCGTACGACGAAGTCCTCGCCACCTCGGCGGGCACGGCAGACCGGGTTGCGGGCGCCGCCGCGAAGCGGCTCGCCCAACACGAGCCCGGGCCAGGCCGCCACGCTCGGACGTCGGCAGCGGATCTCGGGCACGGGTCCAGTGTGTCGGCTGGCCGGGGGCCCGCCGCGTGGCGTCCGATAAGCGCTGGATACCCGTTGAGGCGCATGTCATGGTGAGCGATGCCCTGGGAGTTCACTGACGACGTTGAGCTGTACGCGGCCCGTACCTGGGATCTGCTGGCGGCTCGTCCGGCCGAGAACACGGTGGCCCTGACGGTCATCGGGAACCTGCGCGCCGGCCGCCGGTGGTCGAGCGAGCCGGTAGTGCTCGGCTGGTACGACGACGGCGGCGTCTCGGGCGCGGTCAGCCTGACCCCGCCGTACGAGCTGCTCCTCGCGGTCGTGCCGGACCGGACCGTGGGCGAGCTCGCTGCCGAGTTGCGCGCTCGTCGGGTGCGCGTACCCGGGGTCAACGGTGACGTGGCCACCGCGGACCGGTTCGTGCGGGAGTGGACGGCGGGCACGGGGGCGGGCGCGGTGAACGCGATGCCCCAGCGGCTCTACGTGCTCGCTGAGCTGCGTCCACCGGCAACCCCAGGTGGTCGGCCGCGCCGGGCCGAGGCGCAGGAGCTTGACGTGGGCGTCCGCTGGTTCAGCGCGTTTCAACGCGAGGTCGGCGCGCACGCCGTCGACGTGGAGCCGACCGTCCAGGAGTGGATCGAGGAGGGGCGGCTGTGGCTGTGGGAGGACGACAGCCACGAGGTCGTGTCCCTGGCCGGGCGCCAGCGGACGGCAGGGGGGGTCGCGCGGGTGGGTCCGGTCTACACGCCCCACGAGCAGCGCCGGCGCGGCTTCGCCGCCGCGGTCACGGCCGCCTGCAGCGGCGACGCGCTCCGCCGCGGCGCGGAGCACGTCGTGCTGTTCACCGACCTCGCCAACCCGACGTCCAACGCGATCTACCAGCAGATCGGCTTCCGGCCGGTCCGCGACCGCACCGTCATCCGCTTCGCTGCACGCTGATGCCCGTACCGGCGGGTGGAGGACGCAGCGGCCGCGCCCGTCGTATGCGTCAGCAGCTCTCGAGCAGGCGAAAAGAGCCACGCGGGTGGCGGAGCCCCCGCGGCTGCTACCGGGCCACGTCGACATGCACGTGGTCGCGGTGCTGGAGCACCGGGTCGTCGGTCGGCCCGTCAGGGTGCTCGTACGGCCGCCAGCCCGCGGCCGATCGCCGCGCGGTCCAGATTTGTCCGTCGTAGATGACCGTGGCCACGTGCAAGCGGTCGGCGTGCGCGACCAGCCAGTGCGCGAGCGTCCATCCTTCCCGTCGGCGCCGGTCGTCGACGGGGCGGAAGAACGCGTCGACGGCCCGCCCGTCGTAGTGCGCGGAGCCGGCGACGTGCCCGCTGCGCACGCCGCCCGGGGCGAAGCCGCCGAGGCGCAGGTCACCGAAGACGGCGCTCAGCTGCGTGCGCAGTTCGTCGGCACGAGGGGTCAGCCCGTCGGACCCGGCCGTCTCCGCCGGGACATCGGCAGGCTGCAGCGCGCAGCTGAGTGCTCCCGGGACGCGTCCGGTCAGGGCGGCGGCCAGGACGGTGGCGTCGCCCTCGTGCTGGGCGTAGAGCTCTCCGTACGCGCTGCGCTGCACCCGCTGCGCGGCGACGGTCAGCGGCAGCCGCTCGTACGAGGGGACCTTCTCCAAGGCCTCGTAGAACCGCTCGGCGGCGTAGACCGGGTCGAGGATCTGCTCGGGCGTGCCCCACCCCTGGGAGGGCCGCTGCTGGAACAGTCCGACGGAGTCGCGGTCACCGACCGTGAGGTTGCGCAGCTTCGACTCCTGCAGGGCGGTGGCCAGCCCGATCGCGACACCACGTTCGCCGATGCCCCGCCGGCGGCCGACGGCCGCGATCGTGGCGGCGTTGGCCATCTGTTCCGGTGACAGGGCGACTTCGCCCGCGGAGGCGCGCACCCGGCAGCGCTCGCGCAGCACGAGACGCTCCTCGACGAGGAGGTACCCCTGCCAGGCGACAGCGGCGCCACCGGCCAGCAGGAGCACGACGAGCAGGGCCCGTAGCGGGGGGGTCAGGCGCGACCTGGTGCGGCGGCGCAGCATGCGGAGGCCGAGCCGGGAGCGGCGCGGCGACTCAGGCGTTGCTGTGGAGGGCGGCATTGAGCCCGCCCCAGTCGGCCATGCGACCGGAGCGGGGCACGACCTCGACCGCCCCGCTGAGGCTGTTGCGGCGGAACAGCAGCCCCGAGCGGCCCGAGAGCTCGCGCGCCTTGGCCGTCTCCCCGTCGGGCAGGCGCACCTTGGTCCCCGCCGTGACGTAGCAGCCGGCCTCGACGACGCACTCGTCGCCGAGGGAGATGCCGATGCCGGCGTTGGCGCCGAGCAGGCAGCGCTGGCCGATCGAGACGACCTCCTTGCCACCGCCCGAGAGCGTGCCCATGATCGAGGCGCCGCCGCCGATGTCGCTGCCGTCGCCGACCACGACGCCGGCGCTGATGCGCCCCTCGACCATGGAGCTGCCGAGGGTGCCGGCGTTGAAGTTCACGAAGCCCTCGTGCATGACCGTGGTGCCCGCCGCCAGGTGGGCGCCGAGGCGGACCCGGTCGGCGTCGGCGATGCGCACGCCCACCGGTATGACGTAGTCGGTCATCCGCGGGAACTTGTCGACCCCGAAGACCTGCAGCCGGTGCCCGGCTGCGCGCAGCCGCAGCCGGGCCTCCTCGAGTCCCTCGACCGCACACGGACCGGCGCTGGTCCAGGCAACGTTGGCGAGCAGCCCGAAGATGCCGTCGAGGTTCAGCCCGTGCGGGCGCACGAGGCGATGCGAGAGCAGGTGCAGGCGCAGGTAGGCATCGGCGGCGTCAGCGGGCGGCGCGTCCAGGTCGAGCTCGCGGCGCACCACCTCCGTACGCACCCCGCGCAGCCGCTGCGAGTCGTCGGCGCCGACGAGCTTCTCGAGCTCGGCACCCCCGCCGGCGTCGCCGGGCGCGCCCAGCGCGGGGGAGGGATACCAGGCGTCGAGCACCTGCCCGTCGGCGCTGATCGTCGTGAGGCCGTCGGCCCAGGCCTGCCGGTCGGAGTGCGGAGTCACGGCCGCAACGGTACCGACCCGGGCGCGGACGCCCCTGGTACGCCGCTCGCTACGCTGCGGGGCGTGCCGAGCCTGGACCTGACCGCCGACGTGGTCGCGCTCACCGCCGCCGTGTGCGACATCGAGTCGGTCAGCGACGGCGAGGGCCCGCTCGCCGACGCCGTCGAGGCGGCCCTGCGGCCCCTGCAGCATCTCAGCGTCGACCGTGACGGCGACACGGTCGTCGCGCGCACCGACCTGGGCCGCACGGAGCGGGTCGTGATCGCCGGGCATCTCGACACGGTGCCGGTCGCCGGCAACCTGCCCACCCGCCGCGAGGGCGAGCTGCTCTTCGGGCGCGGCACGACCGACATGAAGGGCGGCGTCGCCGTGGCGCTGCGGCTGGCCGCGACCGTGCCGGCGCCCGCCCGCGACGTCACCTACCTGTTCTACGACCACGAGGAGGTCGAGGCGGCGAAGAACGGCCTCGGCCGGGTCGCCCGCAACGCCCCGCACTGGCTGGCCGGGGACTTCGTGATCCTCATGGAGCCCAGCGGCGCCGTCGTCGAGGGCGGCTGCAACGGCACGATGCGCGTCGGCGTGACGGTGCGGGGGCGCGCCGCCCACAGCGCCCGCTCCTGGCTGGGCAGCAACGCGATCCACGAGGCCGGTGAGGTGCTCGCCCGGCTGCGGGCCTACGAGCCGCGCCAGGTCGAGGTCGACGGGCTGGTCTACCGGGAGGGGCTCAACGCCGTCTTCGTCGCCGGCGGCATCGCCGGCAACGTCGTCCCCGACCGCTGCACCGTGACCGTCAACTACCGGTTCGCCCCGAGCCGGACGGAGGCCGAGGCCGAGGCGCACCTGCGCGAGCTGTTCGCGCCGTACGAGGTGAGCCTGCTCGACTCCTCGCCCGGGGCGCGACCCGGGCTGACCCATCCGGCGGCGGCCGCGTTCGTCGCCGCCGTGGGTGGGGAGCCGCGGCCGAAGTACGGCTGGACCGACGTCGCCCGCTTCTCCGCCCTCGGGGTGCCGGCGGTGAACTTCGGACCCGGGGACCCAAGCATGTCGCACACCGACGACGAGCACGTGCCGGTCGAGCAGCTGGTTGCCTGCGAGGAGCGCATGCGGGCCTGGTTGACGGCCTAGCGCTGCGCGCGGCGCTACGTTGGGGCCTATGTCCGCGCAGCCCTCCTCCGGCATGCAGCGAAACCGGCCCCACGACCCCTCCGTCCCGCCCCACCCGGAGCGGCAGAAGGGCCCCGTCACCTTGCGCCGCTCGCTCGTCCCGGAGAGCACCACCGACCAGCGGCTGCTCGACTCGCGCGGGCCCAGCGACTGGGTGCACGCCGACCCGTGGCGGGTGCTGCGCATCCAGGCCGAGTTCGTCGAGGGCTTCGGCGCGCTCGCCGAGCTCGGCCGGGCCGTCAGCGTCTTCGGCTCCGCCCGCACCCCGCCCGACTCCCCAGAGTACGCGCTGGGCCGCGAGGTGGGCCGCCTGCTCGTCGAGGCCGGCTACGCCGTGGTCACCGGCGGCGGGCCGGGGGCGATGGAGGCGGCCAATCGCGGCGCCTCCGAGTCCGGCGGGGTCTCGGTCGGGCTCGGCATCGAGCTGCCCTTCGAGCAGCGCATGAACGACTGGGTCGACCTGGGCGTCAACTTCCGCTACTTCTTCGCCCGCAAGACGATGTTCGTGAAGTACGCGCAGGGCTTCATCGTGCTGCCCGGGGGCTTCGGCACCCTCGACGAGCTGTTCGAGGCGCTCACGCTGGTGCAGACCCAGAAGGTCACCCGCTTCCCGGTCGTGCTCATGGGCTCGGCCTACTGGCGGGGCCTGCTCGACTGGGTGCGCGACACCATGCTGCGGGAGGGCAAGATCGGCGAGGCCGACCTCGACCTGCTCTCGCTGACCGACGACCCGCAGGAGGCCGTCGAGCTGGTCGGCAGCGCCAACCGGGAGCGCGAGGAGGCCGAGTGGCGCGCCGTGGAGGAGCTCGCCCACGCGCAGCGCTCGGCCAGCGCCTTTTACGACGGCCCCTGAGGTGGCGGCGGTCTGCGTCTTCTGCTCCTCCAGCGAGCGCATCGACCAGAGTTATCGACGCCTCGCGGCCGACGTGGGCACCGAGCTCGCCCGCCGCGGACACACCTTGGTCAGCGGTGGTGGCCGGCTGTCGGCCATGGGTGAGATCGCGAGGGCAGTGCGGGCCGGCGGACGTCGCACGGTCGGGGTCATCCCCCGGGCCCTGGTCGCCCACGAGGTCGCCGACGACGACGCCGACGAGCTCGTGGTGACCCTCGACATGCGCGAGCGCAAAGGCGAGATGGAGCGCCGTAGCGACGGCTTCCTCACCCTCCCCGGCGGCCTCGGCACCCTCGAGGAGCTGCTCGAGATCTGGGTCGGGCGCACCCTCGGCCTGCACGGGCATCCCGTCGTCGTCCTCGATCCCGACGACACGTACGCGCCCCTGCGCGCGCAGGTCGACCTGCTCGTCGCGCGCGGCTTCGTCCGCCCGGCCGCCCGGCAGGCGGTGCACTGGGCGCGCACTCCGGCCGAGGCGATCGACCTGCTGGAGGCCGCGTGGGCCGCGCCCGAGCCGGTGTCGATCGTCGCGCCGCTCTCGGCGGAGCGTGAGCAGGAGATGCTCGAGGCCGAGCCCTAGGCCCGGTCGCTCGTCCCTACCCGGGTGCTCATGTCGGGATGCTCGAGAGCTGACGACATCAACGGCGGACGCCGCGGCTGCGCGCCGTACGTGTCGTCAGCTCTCGAGGCGGCGAAAAGGGGGTGGCGCCCTGACCGTGGCACCATGGCGGGGTGCCGCTGGTCTTTCTCCTCCTCGTGCTCGCGCTGCTCGCGGTGGTGGCCGTGGTGGCCGCCGGCCGCGGCGGCGAGCTCACCGACCCGGTCGTCGACCGCGCGCCGTTGGGGCTGCCCGAGGAGGGTCCGCTGGACGCCACGGCTCTGCAGCGGGTCCGATTCTCGCTCGGCTTCCGCGGCTACCGGATGGACCAGGTCGACGGCGTGCTCGACCGGGTCGGCGCGGAGCTCGCCGAGCGCGACGCCCGCATCGCGGAGCTGCAGTCGGCCCTCGACGGCGAGCGGCGCCGCCGGCAGCCCTCGCCGGAGCTCGCCCCCACCACCAGGGAGGCGTAGCCGTGCCCGAGCTCCGCGAGAGCGTCGACGTCGCCGTCGCGCCCCAGCAGGTCTGGGACACCCTCGTGCACTGGGAGCGCCAGGGCGAGTGGATGCTGCTGACGAAGGTGCGCGCGACCGTACGGGACGGGCAGGGTGTCGGCGGCGGTATCGAGGGATGGACAGGAGTGGGCCCGGTCGGGGTCCTCGACGAGATGGAGATCCGGGTCTGGGAGCCGCCGCACCGCGTGGTCACGCGCCACCTGGGGCGAGTAGTGCGCGGCGGCGGCGCGTTCGAGATCACCGACCTCGGTGACGGGCGCTCGCGGTTCACCTGGTCGGAGTGGCTCGACCTGCCCCTCGGGGTCCTCGGGCGGCTCGGCTGGCCACTGGCCCGGCCGTTCGTCCGGGCCGGCTTCGTCATCTCGCTGCGTCGCTTCAAGCGCTACGTCGAGGCGGGCGCCCCGGCCCGCTGATGGGCGATGACCTGGTCGTCGGCGCCGACGGCCGGCCCCGATGCGCATGGGCGGGCTCCGCACCGGAATACGTCGCCTACCACGACGACGAGTGGGGCCGGCCGGCGCACGGTGACGCCGCGCTCTACGAGCGGTTGTGCCTCGAGGGCTTCCAGTCGGGGCTGTCGTGGCTGACGATCCTGCGCAAGCGTCCCGCCTTCCGGGTGGCCTTTGCGGATTTCGACCCGGCGGCGGTCGCCAACTACGGCGAGGAGGACGTGGCGCGGCTGCTGGCCGACGCGGGCATCGTGCGCAACCGGGCGAAGATCGAGGCCGCAGTGCACAATGCGCGGGCCGTCCTCCAGCTCGGCCCCGGGGGGCTCGACGCGCTGTTCTGGTCGTACGCGCCGCCGCCCCGCCCCCGGCCGCGCACGTCCGCTGACGTCCTCGCGACCACCCCGCAGTCGGTGGCGCTGGCCCGGGACCTGAAGCGGCGCGGCTTCCGCTTCGTCGGGCCGACGACGGCGTACGCCGCCATGCAGGCGTGCGGCCTCGTCGACGATCACCTCGAGGGGTGCGCGGTGGCGCACCAGCCGCGGCCGAAGAACGTGGACGACAGCAGCACGGCGCCCCAGGGGCCGGCGACCCAGGCGGGCCAGAAGTAGACGACCTCGCGGCTGCTGAGCGAGACGAGCAGCCAGATGACCACGTTGATGCTCACCGCGAGGACCCAGGTGCCCCAGGCGGCCTGCCGCAGGCGCCTCGCGGGCGGCCGGGTCGGCCGGGGCCGCGATGCGGGCGGCAGGTCGCGGGTCAGGACGGCGAGCTCGGCGACGGTGCACGCGGCCAAGGCCGCGCCGAGGCGCTCCTCGAGCTCCTGCTCGCGCAGTCGGCCTTCGCCGTACGCGGCGCGCAGGCGCTCCACGGTGGCGTCGCGGTCGGCGTCGGCGGCGCGCAGACGGGGGATCGGGTCGGAGCTGAGGTCGGGCACGACGGGCCTCCGGACGGGTGACGGGTCGGGGAAGGAGCAGGCCGACCCCGACTGCGGGCTAGTGGATAGCTGCGCTTCCCATTATCTATACTTCTACTCTCCACATGTCAAGGGGAGGGCCCATGCGCATCGCCGAGCTCAGCCGTCGCGGCGGGGTGCCGGTGGCGACCGTGAAGTACTACCTGCGCGAGGGCCTGCTGCCGCCCGGCGAGGCGACCGCGCGCAACCAGGCCGACTACGGCGAGGAGCACCTGCACCGGCTGCGGCTCGTCCGCGCGCTCCTCGAGGTCGGCAAGCTGCCGCTGGCCTCCGTACGCGAGGTGCTGGCCGCCGTCGAGCAGGAGTCCCTGCCGCTGCACGCGGTCCTCGGCAGCGCCCACCACGCGCTCGGGCCGCGCGAGGAGGCCGGCGGAGTGCTGCCCGAGGACGTACGCCGCGCGCGGGAGGAGATCGACGGCTTCCTCGACGCGCTGGGCTGGCGAGTGAGCGGCCGGGCGCCGGCGCGTCGCGCGCTGGCGGACGCGCTGGTGGCGCTGCGGCGGCTCGGGCGCGACGTCGGCCCGGAGGTGTTCGAGCCGTACGCGAAGGTCGCCGACTCGCTCGCCGCGGGGGAGCTGGCGGGCCTCGACGGGCACGAGGGGTCGCGGGCCGACCTCGTGGAGGCCGTCGTGGTCGGCACCGTGGTCTTCGAGGCCGCACTGGTCGCGCTGCGCCGCCTCGCGCAGGAGCATCATTCGGCGACCCGCTCCGCCCTCGTGCAACTCCCACTCTCGTGATCGACATCGACGTATCCCGGGTGCCGCGCGGCGTGGCGCGGCCGGAACGTCGATGTCGATCATCGGAGGGCGGGGGGAGGGCCGGGCAGGGCAGGGCAGGCTCGAGCGGCCCGTTCGCTAGCCGGGCTCCTCGACGATGACATCGATCGGCAGTCCGGCGATGCCCGTGCCGTAGCGACGCAGGGCGACCAGCAGGTCCACGTCGTCCTCCAGGCGGCTGATCTGGCGTCGCCACCTCCAGCCGAAGGGCTGGTGCCCGCCGGCCGCGTCGAGCAGGGTGACGCTGACCGATCGCCCCGTCGGGTCGTGGCGGATGCGACCGCGCAGCGCGCGAAAGCCGGCCTGGAAGAGACGCAGTGCCCACTGCCGCGGCACTCCGTAGTCGTCGCCGGTGTGGATGTCGTTCGTGACGCCGTACCTGCGGGCGCCGGCCGCCAGCAGGTCCGCGGCGCGTATGGGCCGGGGCGGCCGGGTGGTGAGCAGGCGGCGCGCCTGGACGTCGGGAAGCGCCACCAACCCGACCGAGCGGAAGGTCTCCAACCAGGCGCCCGCCTTGGTGTCGGCGCAGTAGCAGGCACCATGGGGCAGGGGCAGGTCGTAGCGACCACCCGTGGAGTCCGCGGTCGCCGCGCTGGCGAAGAAGAACGGCTCGCGCTCCTCGCCCGTCCAGGGGTCCCGCCAGCGGAAAATGCGGTGCAGGGACCCGGTTGCGGCCGACACCTCTCGACGCGGGAAGTCGCGCAGCGCAGCCGGATCCTCCGGAGGGGCAACCAGCGGCACCTCAGGTGGCCAGCTGGGCGGCCCAGGCCCGGGCCGAGGCAGTCACCGCGGGGCCGTAACCGTCGGCGAGCACGTCGACGGGCTTCTCCCCGGAAAGCTCGGGGTTGGGCGACACGAGCCAGGACGCGACCGTCCACCGCGACACCAGGTGCTCGGGCAGCTCCTCGAGCACGGCCGCCAGGCCCGGGATGGGCGAGCGGTTGCGAAACTGGAACCGCGGATAGACGACACGACCGGAGCCGGTAGTCAGGGCGAGCAGCCCGCGGC
The DNA here is from genome assembly GCA_030773555.1 of Actinomycetota bacterium. Taxonomy (GTDB): domain Bacteria; phylum Actinomycetota; class Actinomycetes; order JALYMT01; family JALYMT01; genus JALYMT01. Next base: position 13,418 of record JALYMT010000091.1, read on the forward strand.
GCTTGCTGATCGCCTGCTTCGTCACCGGGCGCCCATCGCGGGCGAGGAGGGATCGCACGCCCTCCACGTCATAGAAGCCCCCGAGATGCTCCTGCCAGCGCCCGCTGTCGTCCACCACGGCGTCGGCGGCCTGACGCCCCAGCTGGTCGAGGTCATCGAATCCGGAGAGGCGACGGCCGTCAGGGTCACGAGCGAGCAGCTCGCGCACGAACGAGTCGACGACCCGACGGTGCGCCTGCCCCAGCCCTCGCGATGGCGCCATCCAGCACTCCAGACTGTCGGTCAACCCAGCCAACCAACATAACGCCACCAGCGTCAACGGCGTCAACCTCCGGTTGGCTACCGGCCGGAGAAGGCGGGCTTCTCCTTGCGGACGAAGGCGCTCACCGCCCCCGCGTGGTCGTCGCTCGTCCCCACCTGCAGCTGCTGCTCGGCCTCGTACGCGAGGGTCTCCTCCAGGCCGTGCCCGGCGGCGTAGGCGAGGGAGCGGCGGATCGCGGCGTACGCCAGCGTGGGGCCGGCAGCGAGCCTGGCCGCGAGTTCCTGGGCGGTGTCGAGCACGGCGTCGTCGTCGACCACCCGGGTGGCCAGGCCGAGCGCCAGTGCCTCCTCGGCGGGGACCGTACGGGGTAGGAGCAGCAGCTCGGCGGCGCGGCCCCAGCCAACCAGGCGGGGCAGCGTCCACGACGCGCCGGAGTCGGCGGTCAGGCCGATGGCCGCGAAGGCGAGGTTGAAGCCGGCCGAGCGGGCCACCACGCGCAGGTCGCAGGCGAACGCGAACGACGCGCCCGCTCCGGCCGCGACCCCGTTGACCGCCGCGACCACCGGTTTGGGCATGGTGGCGATCGCGGTGGTGATCAGGTTGTAGTGCTCGGCGACGGTGCGCCATGCTCCGGCCCGGTCGCGCTCGAGCTCGCGTACGTGCTCGTTGAGGTCCTGCCCGACGCAGAAGGTGCGGCCCGCACCGGTCAGGACGACCGCGCGTACGGCGGGGTCGGCGGCGACCTCGGCGAGGGTGTCGCGCAAGGCCTCCTTGAGCGCGGTGTCGAGCGCGTTCGGCGCACCGCCCCGGTCGAGGGTCACGGTGGCCACGCCGTCGGCGCGCTCGAGGCGTACGAGGTCGGCAGGGTCGGTCATGTGGCCATGAAATCGACGTGTGCGCGCGGCTGTCCATCCGCTTCGATCCCGCTGTGCTGGAGCGGCTGCGCCGCGGGGCCCGCGCGCTTCCCGGTGCCACCCCCTCCGGCCTCGCTCAGCGACTGGTGGACGAGGGGCTTCGCATGGTGGAGCATCCGGGCATCGTCTTCAAGGACGGGCCAAGTGGACGACGGGCAGCGCTGGCGCAGCGCCCGCCGGCGGGGTGATCAGGGAGTGGGGGCGGGCTCCGGGCAGGCCCAGCGGCAGGGGTAGAGGTGCCAGGCGCGCAGGTCGCCATCGGGGTCGAACAGATAGGCCCCGTCGCCGCGATGGTAGGGCGCGCCCTCGACGTTGTCGAAGGCCTCGACCCGCAGCCCCCCAGTAGAGGTGCCGGCCGCGGGCCTTGCCCTTGCCGACGTGCACGAAGAGCTTGCCGCCGGCGGGGAGGACAGTCTCCTCGGGGAACGTGAAGCGGCGCAGCTGGGAGTCGCGCACCCACCAGCCGGCCAGGGCGACCGGGGTGGCGCCGGCGTTGCGCAGCTCGAAGTACTCGCCGTTGAGGTGTCGCGTGTCCCTGCCCGGGGCGTTCCAGTGCGCGACCACCGAGAGCGGCGCGTCCTGGTCGGGGCCGACACCGCAGTAGTCGGTGTCCCACAGGTTCGCGCCCATGCGGGCGGCCAGCCCGGCGCGGGTGGAGTAGTCGAGGTTGCGGTCGTACTCGTCCTGGTTCGGCATCCACAACGCGTGGCCCTCGTCGAGGAGGACCTGCGCGACGTCGCGCCACTCCCCGTCGAGCTGGGCGTAGACGGCGCGCCGCAGCCGCTGCCGGCTGCTCTTCGAGAAGCTGTAGCGCGAAACCAGGCGGACCCGTTTGCCGGACACCATCTCGTGCAGCCGCTTCGCGGCCTCCACGCCGTGGCACTCCCCGCGGAACTGAACGGGGTCCATCCCGTACGTGGTCAGCTCGGTGGTGTTGATGCCCATGAACCGGACGCGGGCGGCGCGACTCGTACCGTCGTCGTCGAGGTCGACGAGCACGGTGTCGCCGTCGACGACGCGGGTGACGACGCCGGTCTGCACCATCTCCGCTGACG
>JALYMT010000092.1 GCA_030773555.1 Actinomycetota bacterium
CACGCCGACCTCGGGCTCCTGGCTGAACCTGGTCGAGATCTTCTTCGGGATCATCACCCGGCAGGCCAGCCGCCGCGGCAGCTTCACCAGCGTCACCGACTTGATCGCCGCGATCGAGGCGTTCATCAACGGCTGGAACGAACGCTGCCACCCCTTCGTGTGGACCAAAACCGCCGACCAGATCCTGGACCACTGCAAGCCAGGTCCAAGAACCTCATTCACTCGACACTAGCGATGCTGGCGGAGCCCGTGCGCGCGACCTGTCGTCGACCTGGTCACGCAACTGGTCACGGACGAGGCAGGTGGGAGCGGCTGGACCCGGCAGCAGGTGGCAGAGGCCGCCCGCTCTCACGTGGGCAAACGTGTCGGCTCACTGCGAGGCGGGACGCGGCGGGACAGTGTTGCCTGGACTTTTAATCCGTGGGTTCTCGGTTCGATCCCGAGGCGGCCCACCTGCAGGCGTGCCCGGACAACAAGTCGATTTGGTTAGTAGGCCGGGCGACGAGCAGTCACTGTGAGGCGGATCCCGCCGGCGCGGGCCGGCCCGCACCCGAGGCGATGGTTCTTCGAGCGGGAGGTTCGCTGCGTAGGACGTGGGAGATGGTCTCGATGGCGTCCACGAGGACGTCGGCTTGAGCGAAGACGACCGCCAGGTCCTGGGCTACGTCGCTCGCCGTAGTACTACCTGTCGCACCACTGCGGACCAGGGCCTCGAGACGGCGCCGCAGGCGAGGCAGGCGCCGGGGCGGGCGGGTGGAGCGGGCCGCGGCGGCCAGGATCCCGAGAGCAGCGTCCACGTCGGCGGCGAACCCGCGCAGCTGCGGCAGTGGCTGCTGCTCCCGCCCTCCAACATGCGCCGCGAGTACGTCCAGTGCGGGCAGCACGCGGTCCAGGCCGGCCAGCACGCCTCGCGCCGTGTCCAGGTCCAGGCCGCCCCCGGTGGGCTCCGTGGCCGCCTTCTCCAGAGAGGCCGCCGCGTCCGAGCGGGCCGCACGGGCCGCGGCGCCTGCGTCCAAGACCGACTCCTCCCCGTCCGGACGGGGATCGACGTACCGACCGAGCACGATTCGGGCGTACGCCTGGGCGCTCTCCAGCGCGCCCGCAACTCCCTCGGGCAGCCGCTGGCGCTCCCACGTCGGCCACAGAAGGTAGGCCGCCAGCGCGATCGCGCCGCCGAGAAGGGTGTCCACGCCCCGCTCGACGATGGTCGCGCCCACCCGCTGCGGCTGGAGCACGTCGAGGAGGAAGACCACGAGCGCGGTGACGAACACCGAGAACAGGGCGTAGTTCGCGAGGAAGAAGGCGTACGTTCCCCAGGCGCTCAGCACGACGACGGCGATCGAGGCCGCACCCTGACCCGGCAGCGCCGCGGCCAGCACGGAGGCCAGCACGACGCCGACTCCGGTGCCCGCCACCCGGGACAGGCCGCGGGTGAAGGTCGTGGTGAAGTCCGGGCGTAGCACGAACAGCACGGTCAGCGGCACCCAGTACCCCTGGGCCAGGGGCAACGCGCGGCCGAGCAGCTCGGTCGCGGGCAGCAGCAGGCCCAGCCAAATCGCGTGCCGGCCGGCGGCGGACCCTGCGGTGGCGTTCGACCGCAGCGTCCGTACGGCGTCGAGGACCCGGTTCCGGGGGACGAAGGACGGCAGCTCCGCAAGCCGGCTGGTCTCGGGAGAGCCCGACGCCACGGCGGCGAGCTGGCGGACCGCCCGCAGCTCGCCGGCCAGTGAGATCACCCGGTCGGGCACCTGCAGCAGCCGCCCCTGAGCGTCCAGCGGCAGTCGGCCGACGATTGCCTCCGTACGGATCGTCAGCTGCTCGGCGAATTGCTCGAGGGCGGCGTCTGCGCCCTCCGGTCCGCGTCCGCGATGCAGACCGGGCGCGATGCCCTCGAGCGAGGTGGCCGCCTGGGCGAGGATCTCCCGCAGGAGCCGCAGCAGCACCGCGGACTCCTCCTCACTCCCGCTGCTCTGCTCCCCGACGGCCGCGAGGGCGACCAGCTCCAGCCGGATCCGGTCGGCCTCGTCGAGCAGCCCCCGCAGCGCGTCGCGCATCTCCCGGGCCGCCGGTGCCGGCGTCGGGGACACCAGCGGTCGCGCGGCGTCCAGCGCGGCGGTGACCTTCAGCGCGGCGGGATCGCCCGAGGAGTCGCGGGCGTACGCGGCCAGCGCGCGATAGACGTCGGCCACCGCGGCGTGTTGGGGGGCGAACGGCTCGCTCCGATGCACTGCGGCGGCCAGGCCCGTCTGCAGCAGCGCGCCGGCCAGCACGAAGCCGGCCCGCTGCAGGGCCTCAACGGGGGACTGGGCCTCCCCGCCCAGCCCCAGCAGCAGGCCGAGCACGGTGAGGACACCGACCACGGACGCGGTCTGCCCCAGCGCCACCAGCAGGCCCCCGACGAGGCCCCACAGCGCGAGGACTATCAGGGAGAGGGAGCACCCCGCTGGTCACCGATCCCACGAACACCGAGAGCGCACGCTGCCGCTGGCGGCGAGCATCGCGGCGACGGGCACGCGGTAGGTGCCGACGAGCGAGGCGAGCCCGACGGGAAGCGCCCAGCGCGGCGGCGCCGCCCTCGGCCGGGTCCCCGGTGGCGGCGCCCAGCGCCAGCGGCGCGGCGAGTCCCAGCGCGGCGCGCAGGCCCGGGCCGACCGCGAGTTGGTCGCGCTGCACGCGTACGGCGCCTCGTACGAGCCGGGTGAGGCGGGACGCGGTCGTCACAGCGGGGCTCCGGCGGCTGAGCGGGTCGGAGCAGCTCTCTACCCCGGCCGCGGCGGGAGGCGCCTACACGGTGGCGACCTTGAGGTCAGTGCGACTATTGGTCAGGCGGGTGAGATCGGTGGGATCACTCGTCAGCAGCACCACGGGACCGGGCGCCGTAAGCGCTGTCGCGGCCACCACGGCGTCGATCGTGGCCGACCCCGGCACGCCTGCCGCCCCGAGCAGCCCCCCGGCCATCCGGCCGATCTGCTCTGTCACGGGGACCAGCACCAACCTTCGGAGCAGGTGGTGCGTGGGTGCGTCTCGTGCCGTGCCGCGCAGCACCTCCGCGAGCGTGATGGCTGACACCATCACCCGGGCCTGCCGGCGCAGGGCGGCGGTTAGGAAGGCCTGGGCGCGCTGGTCGTGCGCGGCCGCCTTGGTCATCCCGTCGGCGTCGAGGACGAGGGTTCCGCCTCGGGCGGCGGCTACCTGCCGTCGGGCCACGCGCCCTCCGCCTCGGCGAGCAGCGCTGCCGGGACGGGTCCGTTGGCCTTCTCCATCTCGGCGACGACGTCTGCGAGGAGGTCGATCTCCAGCTGGCGGGCGAGGGCCGCTGCGACGTAGCGCGAGAACTCGCCGGCACCCACCCGCTCCCTGACGGCCTGCGTGAGGTCGAGGGGCAGCGAGACGCTCACCTTGGTGATGGTCGCGTTCGCCGCGGACCCTGGAGGCACTCCTCGACGCGCCGCCTCCTCCGAAGCTGCCGCGCCTCGGCGCGCAGACGTACGCCGGACGCTGCCGGCAGCAGGAGGCGCAGGAGCCGTGCTCTTGCCGGCCGCCTTCGAGGTCTCCTTCGCCATGTCACGATGCTACCGCCGGTAGGATTTGCCGCTGAGTGAAGAGGCCGAGGGTGATGTGTGACTTGACAAACCCACCCTCCTGCGGGATCATGGAGGCATGAGCAAGCAGGAATTCTCAATCCCCGCCCTGGCGACCCGGCTGGCCAGCGAGGCGGACGCCTACCTGCTGCTGGAGGAACTGCGCTGGGGCGGACAGCCCGACGCCTGCCCCCACTGCGGCACTATCGGCCGCTGCTACTTCCTGACCCCCCGTGACGGCACCGCGTCCCGCAAGACGCGTACGGGCTCGCTGTCGCAGCGGCGGGTGTGGAAGTGCGGCTCCTGCCGCAAGCAGTTCTCCGTACTCACCGGCACGATCTTCCACGGCAGCAAGATCCCCCTGCGGACCTGGCTGATGGTGATCCTGGAGATGTGCGCCAGCAAGAACGGCGTCGCCGCCCGGGAGATCGAGCGCAAGTACGACTTGACCGCCAAGACCGCTTGGTTCCTCCTGCACCGCATCCGGGAGGCGATGAAGCGCGAGCCACTGGCCGGGCTGCTGTCCGGCGTGGTGCAGGCCGATGAGACGTTCATGGGGGGCGAGCCGAAGAACCGACACGCTCGCGATGAGCGAGAGCGGGTGCGCCGCTACGCCACCACGGACAAGACGCCCGTGTTCGCGCTCGTGGATACGGAGACCCGCGAGGTCCGCTCCCGCGTCGTCAACGACGTCACCGGCGCGACCCTGCGTCCGGCGATTCTGGAGCAGGTCGACGCGGAGCGGACGGTGCTGCACACCGACGGGGCGAAGTCGTACCGGGTGGTCGCGCCCGAGCTGCGCGGGCACGCCTCCGTCTCCCACGAGGCCGGTGAGTACGTCCGCAGGGAGGCTGCCGCCGTGGTCTCCATCAACCTCGCGGAGGGGTACTTCTCCCAGCTCAAGCGGTCCTTGGACGGCACGCACCACCACGTCAGCACTGAGCACCTGCCCCGCTACCTGGCGCAGTTCGACTGGCTGTACACCAACTGTCGAGCCACCGACAGTCAGCGGATGCGCCGCCTGATCGGCCAGGTCGGGGGCCGGCGGCTCACCTACAAGCCACTGACAGGCGACGAGGAGTAGGCCGGGTCATCGGGCCTACTCTGCTGGCGGCTGCTCTCCAGTCTCGGCAGGAGGGTTGTCAGGCTTCACCTGGAGCAAGCCGCGCAGCGCCGTCTCCGGGTCCAGAGGGGCCAAGGAGACTCGCGGCTCTTCGGCCTGTTCAGGCGAACGGGAGGATGAACGTCGCTTAGCCTTCTTGGCGGTTCCCAGTGGTTTCTGCTCAACCCGTTTCACGGGGACCTCCGCAGCATGTCATGGTTGCAGTGGTTCCTGAGCACGAGGGTTTCGCCCTCGCGGTGGAACGTAATGCGGTTGCCCTTGTCGACGTAGGCTTCCCAGACTCCAGGGTGCCCCTGCATGGGATGTACTTGCAGGCCGGGGTGCCGTGGGTTGTCCACCAAGCGCTCAATGCACTCCGCTATGGCCTTTTGAAAGGAGGCTGGTTTCTTGCGAAGGCGTCGCTTGAAACTTGGCTCACTCCTGGCTGGCATCGGCGTCGTCATCGTCGGACAACAGCCAAGTTGCCAGTTCCCGCCCCGAAACGAATTCGATACCTTCGCCCCGGGTGAACGAGCTGAGCGTTTCGTCTTCATCCTCACGCCATGCCTGGGTCCAGTAGTACTCCTGAGCGCGGGGAATGGCGTAAATGCGCGCAGGACGAACAATCGCGTAGTCAATCTCTACGGTTCGTTCCGACACCACGGCCTGCATCCCTCCGAGTTCGACCGATCCACTACCCATCGGTCTCACCCCCTCCTCCGTAACGCTTGTCGAAAATCTCCAGTGTATCTCGCAGCATGGTCTGCAACTCCTCAACGCGTCGCCGCGTCATCGTGAATCGCAGTACAGGGCGAACGGGCACGTGCGATATGCGCATCACCTGTTCGCGCCGCTCTTCGAGGTCCGACCCAGTAATCGGGGGGTGCACCATAGCTCCGAATGACAGGACGATTTCGTCCTGCTGCACTTGCCCGAGAAACTGATTCACCAGGACAACGGGTTCCTCGTCCAGCCCAACCCACAGCACGGGCACCGGGATCGGAACATCCTCCGCTGACTGATCGTCCGCCACCCTGTGCTCCCTCGCCTCGGGTAGGACATCCCCCACTCTGGCACGGTCACTGCCCCCAAGCTCCCCCTTCACGCGCGCGACCGCCCGCAGGCGCGGCTCGGGTAACTCCTTCGGGACGTTGCAGAGCGGGCTTCACCGTCCTCCTGCGTTTGTCACATCACACGTTGCCGGCCGAGGCAGACATTGCAGTCTGCTTATCCATTCGGGCTTCGTCCGCATATAGACGATCCGCTATCGTCGGGGCGTGCCCGTGCCAGCTGCTGCAGCCCTCCTCCGCGAGGCCCGTGAGCGCGCCGGCCTCTCGCAGCTCGAGCTGGGCCGCCGGGCAGGCGTGGCGCAGAGCGTGATCAGCGCGTACGAGTCGGGTCGTCGCCAGCCGGCTCTGCCCACCCTGGCAGGGTTGA
>JALYMT010000093.1 GCA_030773555.1 Actinomycetota bacterium
GCACAGCGCCGCCACCGGCCCACGCGGGCGCGAGCAGGCGGTCCTCGTCGTCGGCGGGCGCCTCGGCTCGCACGAACACGTCCTGGCCCGAGGCAGCGAGCAGGTCGGCGAGGCGATCGACCCGCACGGGCGTGACGGTCGGCGCGGTCAGCGGGGCCTGCCCGCGAGGCTCGGGGCCGGCACCGCCACGGAGGCCGCCGACGCGGACTCGTGCAGGCCGATGCACGCGTGCAGGCGGCGCAGCGGGCCGGGCGCCCACCAGTTCCACTCGCCGAGCAGCGTCATCGTCGCGGGAACCAGCAGGCACCGCACCAGGGTGGCGTCGACGAGCACGGCCAGGGCGAGCGCCACGCCCATCTCCTTGATGCCGAGCATCCGCCCGGCGGCGAAGCCGGCGAAGACGATGAGCATGAGCAGCGCCGCCGAGGTGATGATCCGCCTGCTGCGCTGCAGGCCGAGCGCGACGGCGGTGTCGTTGTCGTACCCGGCGTCGTGCAGCTCCTTGATCCGGGAGAGCAGGAACACCTCGTAGTCCATCGACAGTCCGAACGCGAACGCGAAGGCGATCACGGGCACCCACGTCTCGAGCCCGCCGGTCGGAGTGATGTCCAGCAGGCCGGCCAGGTGCCGGTCCTGGAACACCCAGACCAGCGCGCCCAGGGAGGCGCCCAGCGAGAGCGTGTTCATGACCAGCGCCTTGACGGGCACGAGGACCGAGCCGGTCATGAGGAACAGCAGCACGACGGTGGCCAGCGCCAGCAGGCCAGCGCGTAGGGCACGCGGGAGGTCACCTCGTCGAGGAAGTCCACGAGGACCGCGGCGTCACCGGTGACCCACGTACGGAATTCCGGGCGCTCGGCGCGCAGCGCGTCGACGAGCCCGCGCGCCTGGTCGCCCTGCGCGTCACCGACCGGCACGACCTCGAACACGGCGTAGGGCCCACGCTGCTCGGGGGCCCGTACGTCGCGCACGCCCGGCAGCTCGGCGACCCCGGCGGCGTACGCCTCGACCGCCGGCAGCGGCGCCTCGGCGAGCACCGTGATCGGCTCGGTGCCGCGTGACGGGAAGCGCTGCTCGGTGAGGTCGACGAAGCGGCGGCTCTCGAACTCCCGCGGCAGCAGGTCGGCGCCGCCGTTCTGGAAGCGGGCGTGCAGGAACGGCGAGCCGGCCGCGAGCAGCACGGCGGCGACGGACAGGGTGACGAGCAGGGGTCGCCGTTGCACCCCGCGGGCGAACCGGGAGAAGAAGCCGGTGCCGGGCACCGGGCGGGTCGGCGCCTTGATCCGCCGCCCTAACAGCCCGATCAGCGCGGGCGTGAGCGTGAGCCCGGCGAGCAGGGCGACGAGCACGACGCTGACGCCGGCCGCCGCGATCGCGCGGAAGATCGGGGTCGGAAAGACGAACAGCGCCGACAGCGAGGTGGCGACCACGAGCGCGGAGTAGGTGATCGTTCGGCCCGCGGTGGCCGAGGTGCGCTCGACCGCCGCCCGCGGGTCGAGACCGGCCCCGCGCTCCTCCCGGTAGCGGCTGACGACGAGCAGCGCGTAGTCGATCGACAGCCCGAGCCCGAGGACCGTGGTGACCGACACCACCGAGGGGTCCATCTCGTCGAGGACGTAGGACCACCCCAGGACGCTGAGCAGCCCGCCGGCGATCGAGGCGAGCGCGCCGAGGAACGGCACACCCGCGGCCGCCAGCCCGCCGAAGATGACGATCATCGCGATCAGGCTCAGCGGCATCGCGACCAGCTCGCCCTGCTGCGTGTCGCGCTCGACCTGCTCGTTCACCTCGTTGCGGACCAGCGAGGTGCCCCCCACGGTGACCTCGACGGGCGCGGCGGTGCCGATCGCCCGCAGCCGGCGCTCCACCTCGGCGAGCAGCTCCTCCTGGCGGTCGTCGGGCAGGTCGCGGGCGAGGTCGACCGCAACGAGGCTCGCCCGGCCGTCCGCCGCCCACAGGTCGGGCAGCGGCACGGCGTAGGCGTCGACGACCCGCGCCACCCCGCCGGTCGCCGCCAGCTCCTCGCGGGCCGCGACGACCGCGCGGCGCACGTCGGCGTCCTGGACGGGGCGGCCGTCGAGGACCCCGGTCAGGCGCGGCCCGTACGGGGTGACCTCGCCGAGGCGGTCGTAGGCCTCCACGGACTCCCAGCCCCCGCCACCTCCCTCGCCGTTGCCCAGCCGGCCGAAGACCGACGAGCCGGCGACGACGCCGAGCACGAGCAGCACGAGCCACAGCAGCGCGACGGCCCGGCGGTGGTCGTAGCAGGCACGGCCGAGGCGGGCGAACACGGGAGGCGCTCCTGGGAGGGCGAGGGGGAACCGGCCCCCTGATGCTCGCACGCGCCGGTCGGCTCGACCGGCCAGCCCGACCCTCCCGCGGCGGCGGCGGCGTGAGGCGGGCCCCTACAGGGGGGTGACGTAGGCGCCGGAGATGCCGCCGTCGACGAGGAACGTGGACGCGGTGACGAACGAGGAGTCGTCGCTGGCGAGGAACGCGACGGCCCCGGCGATCTCGGCGGCCTCCGCGAAGCGCCCCATCGGGATGTGCACCAGCCGGCGCGCGGCCCGCTCGGGGTCGGCGGCGAAGAGCTCCTGCAGCAGCGGGGTGTTCACCGGACCTGGGAACAGCGCGTTGACCCGGATGCCCTCGCGGGCGAACTGCACGCCCAGCTCACGGCTCATCGCCAGCACCCCGCCCTTGGAGGCGGTGTAGGAGATCTGCGAGGTCGCAGCGCGCATCACGGCGACGAAGGAGGCGGTGTTGATGGCGACGTCCACGCCTCCGTACGCGTCCACGGCGGCGGCGTACATGGCTCGACGTCGGCGGCGGAGGTGACGTCGGCGCGGACGAACAACCCGCCCACGTCGTCGGCGGCCGCCTTGCCGGCGACCTCGTCGACGTCGGCGCACACACCACCCGCGCCCCCTCGGACGCCAGGCGGCGCGCTGTCACCAGCCCGATGCCGCTGCCGGCGCCGGTGATCACCGCCACCCGGTCGTCGAGACGTCCCATCGCCGGTCAGACCGACATGTCGCTCTCCCTGCCGCCGGACGTCCCCTCGGCTGCGTCGCCGCCGCTGCTGCTGGGATCTAGCGCTCCTTCGCTTCCCGGGTGGCCTGCTCGACCAGGGCCGTGAAGACCCGCAGGTCGCGCCCCTCCTCCGGATGCCACTGCACCCCGACGACCCAGTCGTCGCCGGGCAGCTCCACCGCCTCGATCGCACCGTCGGGCGCGCTGCCGACCGGCACCAACCCCTCGCCCAGCCGGTCCAGCGCCTGGTGGTGGTAGCAGCAGACCTCCGTACGCTCGCCCAGCAGCGCGGCCAGCCGGCTGCCCGCGGCCAGCCGCACCTCGGTCGGCACGTAGACCCCTGGCGCACCGCGGTGCTCCACGCCGGTCACCTCGGGCAGGTGCTGGTGCAGCGTGCCGCCGAGCGCGACGTTGAGCACCTGCGCGCCGCGGCACACCCCCAGCAGCGGCTTGCGTGCCGCCAGCGCCTGGCGTACGAGACCCAGCTCGGTGGCGTCGCGGTCGGGACGGACCTCCCCGAGCATCGGGTGCGGCTCGGCGCCGTAGGCGGCGGGCTCCACGTCGGCACCGCCGGCCACGAGCAGGGCGTCGAGCGCCCCGAGCACGTCGGCGGCCGCGCCCGGCAGCGCCGGCACGATCAGCGGCTGCCCGCCGGCCTGCCACACCGCGTCGGCGTACTTCGCCGGCAGCAGGTCGACGGGCCGCTCCCACACCCCCCAGCGGGCGGTCTCGCGGTAGGCGCTGATCCCGATCACCGGCCGCATGGCAGGGCTCCTCTGGCGTCAGTACGTGGGCAGGCTGGGGTCGACGTCGCGCACCCAGGCGAGTACGCCGCCCCCGAGG
>JALYMT010000094.1 GCA_030773555.1 Actinomycetota bacterium
GCCCGAGGAGGCGTGCGGGCGGCGCGCGCCGGTAGCCTCACGCCACCACCGTCTCCTCCTCCGGAGCGCCCCATGCACGCCCCACGCCCGCTCGTCCTCGGCGTCGCCTCGGCCGGCCTGCTCACCCTCGCCGGCTGCGGCCTGGAGAGACCCACCCCGCTCGTCACGGTCTGGCCCGGCCGCGGCTTCTCGGTCAACGCCGAGGCGCTGTGCTGGAGCGAGAGCAGCCCGCCGCCGCAGGCCGACTGCAGCACCGACCGGGCCGAGCTGGAGAGCGTCGAGATGCGCGCGAACGAGCCCGTCGTCATCGACGTCGACTCCGAGATCGAGGAGACGGGCTGGCTGCCTGCGATCAACGGTCAGCCCGTCGTCGCCCAGCCCCTGTCGACGAGCTCCTACCGCTTCACCCTCACCGACGCCCAGCTGCAGGGCGAACCGGAGCTGCAGGTGTTCGCGGTGCAAGGCCCGGGCCAGCCGCCGCAGGGCATCTGGGCGTTCCGCGTCGAGCGCGACGAGGGCTAGCCGGTGCGCCTGGTCGTCGTGACCGGGAGCCTGCTCGAGCGCGACGCGATCCTGCGCGAGCTCGGCTCGGCGTCCCTGGCCCGCCTGCCACCGTACGCGGCCACCCGCGTCGCGCATCCGGGGATCGGGACCGTGGTGGTGCTGCCCGCCGGTCCGGGCGCGGCGGCGGCCGCGACGGCGGCCGCCGTCGGCGCGAACCGCCTCTCACCCGACCTGGTTGTCAGCATGGGCCTCGCCGGCGCGCTCGGCGACGCCGCTGCCCCCGGCAGCGCCGTGCTGGCCGACCCGATCGTGGCCGCCGAGGTGATCGAAGGCGCCGGGTCCGCGGAGGCCGAGCCGGACGCGGAGCCCGTGGGGGCGTACGAGGCGCCGCGGCCGCACCTGGAGCTCGCCCGGGCCCGACTCGCCAGCGAGTTCGACGTGGTCATCGGACCGCTGCTCACCGTGGCGACGCCCAGCCGCGATCCGGCGCAGGCCCGGGCCCGGGCGCAGCGGCACCCCGGCGCGCTGGCCGAGGCCACAGGCGGGTACGGCGCCGCGGTCGCGGCGGCCGCGCACCGCGTACCCACCCTCGAGGCCCGTGCCGTCGGCTATCGCGCGGGCAGCTCGGACGCCGAGGGGGCCGGGGCGGGAGCCGCCCTGGAGGCCCTCACCGTGCTGGCCCAGACGCTCTTCGCCCGCGACTGGGCGAGCGTGTCCGCCTGACAGCGGGGAGGGGCGCTCACCCCTCCAGGTCGTCAGCGACCGCCCGCAGCACCGCGGCGACCTTGCTGGCGACCTTCGGGTCGGGATACTTGCCGCGGCGCAGTGAGTTGGAGATGCCGTCGAGCAGCTTGATCAGGTCCTCGACGATGACGGTCATGTCCTCGGGGGCGGCCCGCGCCGCGCCGGCCACCGAGGGCAGCGGGTCGAGCACCTTCACCGACAGCGCCTGGTCACCGCGGCGACCCTCGGCGACGCCGAACTCCACACGCGCCCCCGGCTTCAGCGCCACGGCGCCGGTGGGCAGCGCCGAGGAGTGCACGAAGACGTCGCCGCCGTCGTCACGAGTCAGGAAGCCGAAGCCCTTCTCGGTGTCGTACCACTTGACCTTGCCGCTCGGCACTGGACCTCTACCCTCACTCGACCCGGGATGTCCTCGAGGAGAACCCGGCCGGGCGCCTCGCTCTTCCCCTGCCCACGGCCTTCCCCTGCCCACGGCGACGATGCCTACGCTGTGCCGGTGCCCGCGCTCCCGCAACCTCCCACCGGGCCGGAGCGCCGGCCCGGTGAGCGCCTCGTCGCCGCGGGCGCGGCCCTGTTCGCGCTGGGGACGCTGGCCACCGTCGTCACCGTGGTGCCGCTGTTCCTCGGCCTGCCCCGCCTGCCCACGGCGGCGTACCTGCTCGCCATGCTCGCCCCGGTCGGCTTCGCGCTCGCGCTCGCGGGGCTGGTGCGGGCAGCCCGCTCGCGTCGTACGCCCCGCCGGCGGGAGCGCTCTCAGCGGTAGCTCGCCGGATCGGCGAGCAGCTCGTTCATCGCTCCCGACCGGAAGCCGCGCGCATCCACCTCGACGGCGTCGAAACCGGCGTCGCGTACGGCTGCCACCGCCCGCTCGCCGACGGCGCCGACGTGCTCGGCGTCCACCTCCACCCGCGCCCGGTCCCCCAGGTCGCGGACCCGCAGATTGCCCACCGGCACGCCCTGCGCCGCCAGCGCCGCGCGCAGCCCCGCCTCGGCGCGGTTGACGCGGGCGAGGCGGTACGGGGTGATGCGCACCCCGTACGCGATCCGGCTCGACAGGCAGGCGGCCGCGGGCTTGTCCCAGGTGGGCAGGCCCCACCGCCGACTGGCGGCGCGGACCTGCGCCTTGGTCAATACCGCGTCGCGCAGCGGCGCGACCGCGCCCCGCTCGGCCGCGGCCCGGATCCCGGGGCGGAAGCCCGCGACCGCGTCGTCGGCGTTGGTGCCGGTCGCCACCGCCGCCAGCCCCAGCTCGGCGGCCAGCGGCCCGAGCACGTCGAGCAGCTCGGCCTTGCAGAACCAGCAGCGGTCGCCGGCGTTCGCGCGGTAGCCCTCCCGCGCCATCTCCTGCGTCCGGGGGGTCCGGTGCCGCACGCCCAGCTCGCGGGCGAAGCGCGCCGCGGGGGCGAGCTCCTGGCCGGCGAGGGAGTCGGAGACCGCGGTCGCGGCGACGACCCGGTCGGCGCCGAGGGCCCGGACGGCCGCCGCGAGCAGGAACGCGGAGTCGGCGCCGCCGGAGTAGGCGACCAGCACCGAGCCGAGGGAGCGCAGCGACGCGTCGAGCGCGTCGAGGCGCCGGTCCAGCACGTACGCGTCGAGCCAGGCGGGGAAGGCCGTCAGGTCCGCGAGCACCACGTCGGCGCCCGCCGCCGTCAGCTGCGCCGCAGACGTGCCGCCGGTGGCGACGGCCACGCTGTCCGCGCCGGCGGCGCGGGCGGCGCCCACGTCGGCGGGATGGTCCCCGACGTAGATCGCGGCCTCCTCGGCGGCGAGCACCTCGGCCTTGGCCACGCCGAAGCGCCCCCCGGCGACGGCGTCGACTTCGAGCCCGAGGTGCTCGAGGTGCAGCCGGGCGTTGGGCTCGTGCTTGCCGGTGACGACGAGCACCCGCCCCCCGTGGCGGTGCACCGCGGCGACCGCGTCGCGGGCCCCGGGCAGCAGCGGCGCCCCCGCGACGGCCAGGTCCGGATAGAGCGCCCGGTAGCGCTCCGCCGCCGCCGCGACCCCCTCAACGGGGAACCAGGCGGACAGCTCGGTCTCCACGGGGGGGCCGAGCCGCGAGGTCACCACGCTCGGGTTGATGAAAACGCCGGTCTCGGCCGACAGGGCCGCCATGACCACGGCGATGCCCGCCCGGCTGTCGAGCAGGGTCAGGTCGAGGTCGAACCCGACGACGAGCGGGGGCATGCGGCTCAGGCTACGGCTCCGGCTCGCGACCAGCCGGGATCGGACCCGGCGGGCCGTCCGACCCCTGCGGTTAGCGTTGGTCGGATGCGGATCCTGGTCGACGAGCTGCGCTCGTGGCCCGACGAGCGGCTGGTCGCGTTGCTGCGTATCCGGCCGGACCTCGTCGTCCCCGTGCCGCCGGACCTGCGTACGCTCGCCGCCCGCGCCGGCGGTGTCCCCTCGGTCAACCGGGCCCTGGACCGGCTCGACCGGTTCGCCCTGCAGGTGGCCGAGGTGCTCTGCGTCGCGCCCGAGCCGACGTGCTGCGACGAGGTACGCCGGCTGCTCGGCGCCGATGCCGCGCGGGCGCTCCGGGTGCTATGCGACGCCGCACTCGTCTGGGGCGACGAGGCCCTGCATTGCGTACCCGCCCTGCGCCAGGCCCTGCCCTTTCCGGCGGGTCTGGGCCCGCCGCTCGACACGCTCCCCGGCGCGGTGCCCGTCGCGATCGCGTCCGCCCTGCGCGACCCGCACCGGCTCGACGCTCTCGTCGCCGAGGTGTCGCCCGCCGCCCGCGAGGTCCTGACCCGCCTCGCCGAGGGCCCGCCCACCGGCTCGGTGGCCAACGCCGACCGACGGGTCGAGGTGGCCACGGCGCGCACGCCCGTGGAGGAGCTCCTCGCCCGCGGGCTGCTCGTGCCCGTCGACCGGGTCACCGTCGTGCTGCCCCGGGAGGTGGGGCTGCGGCTGCGCGGGGGCCGCGCGCATCCCGAGGTGCTCCCCGAGCCCCCGCCGCTCACGCTGCTCCCCGCGGCCGACGCCGACGCGGTCGCCGCCGCCGCCGCCGACGTCGCGGTCCGGCAGGTCGAGGAACTGCTCGAGCTGTGGAGCGTCGAGGGCCCCCCGGTGCTCAAGTCCGGCGGGCTGGGAGTGCGCGAGCTGCGGAAGGCGGCCGGCCTGCTCGACCTCGAGGAACGTGTCGTGGCCCTGCTCGCCGAGGTCGCCTACGCCGCCGGGCTGGTCGGCCCGGGCGGGGAGCTCGACGAGACGTGGCTGCCGACGCTGGCCTACGACGCCTGGCGGGAGAAGGCCGCCGCCGCCCGCTGGGTTGACCTGGCCGAGGCGTGGCGCGCGACCACCCGGGGCCCCGGTCTGGCCGGGACCCGCGACGAGCGCGACAAGGTGCTCGTCGCCCTCGGTCCCGGCCTCGACCGGGTGGCCGCGCCCGAGCTGCGGGCGGGCGTGCTCGCCGAGCTCGCGGCCCTGCCGGCCGGCACGGCCGCCGGGGAGGAGTCGATCGCGGCCCGGCTGCAGTGGCGCCGGCCCCGCCAGGGCCCGGCGCTGCGGCGAGCCCTCGTCGGCTGGAGCGTCTCGGAGGCCGAGCACCTCGGCGTCACCGGGCGCGGCGCGCTGGCCGGGCACGCCCGCGCCCTGCTCGGCGGTGAGCCGGGCGCGGCGGTCGAGCGGCTGGCACCGCTGCTCCCCGCACCGCTCGACTTCGTCCTCCTCCAGGCCGACCTCACCGCGGTCGCCCCGGGCCCGCTCACGTCCGAGCTCGCCGCCGAGCTGGGCCTGATGGCCGACATCGAGTCGCGCGGCGCGGCCACCGTCTACCGCTTCCGCGACTTGTCGGTGCGCCGGGCCCTCGACGCCGGGCGTACCGCCGCCGACCTGCACGCCTTCCTGGCCGGGCACTCCCGCACGCCGGTCCCGCAGCCGCTCACGTACCTCGTCGACGACCTCGCCCGCCGCCACGGACGGATCCGGGTCGGAACCGCCTCGGCCTACGTCCGCGGTGACGACGAGAGCGTCCTGAGCGAGCTGCTCGCGCACCGGCGCACGGCCTCGCTGCGGCTGCGCCGGCTGGCGCCGACCGTGCTCGCGGCGGAGGTGCCCGCCGAGGTGCTGCTGGACCGGCTGCGCGCGCTCGGCTACGCCC
>JALYMT010000095.1 GCA_030773555.1 Actinomycetota bacterium
CGGCCGGGGCGGCCCCACCTCCGCGTCGGCAGGCGCGGCCACGCCGAGGCGGGCCAGCATGCCGGGCATCCGGTGCAGGAACCAGGCGAAGTCCTCCCCGCCCAGGCTCTGCTCGGCCACCACCACCGCGTCGGGGCCCTCCACCTCGCGGGCCGCCGCGGCGAGCATGCGCGCGCTGGACGCGTCATTGACCACCGGCGGCACCCCGCGGCGGTGGTCGATGTCGGCGGCCACCCCGTAGGGCGCGACCAGGGCGGTCACCAGCTCGGCGACCAGCTCGGGCGCGCGCTGCCAGACGCTCTGGTCGAGGCAGCGCAGGGTCCCGGCGACCTCGCCGGCGCGCGGGATCGCGTTCGAGGCGGCGCCGGCGCGGACCCGCCCCCACACCACGCTCAGCCCGCTGCGCGGGTCGACCCGCCGGGACAACGCCGCGGGCAGTCCGGTGATCACGGCGCCGAGCGCGTACACCAGGTCGGCGGTGAGGTGCGGGCGCGCCGTGTGCCCACCGGGGCCGTGCAGGCGCACCACGACCTCGTCGGCCGCGGCCGTGATCGCCCCGGTGCGCACGCCGACCTTGCCCACCTCGGTACGGGGGTCGCAGTGCAGCGCGAAGATGCGGTCGAGCCCCTCCGCGCCGGAGGCGGCCAGAACGTCGAGCGCGCCCCCGGGGGTCAGCTCCTCGGCGGGTTGGAAGACCAGGCGCACCCGCCCCGGGAGCCGGCCCTCGCGATCCAGGTCGGCGAGCACCAGCCCGGCGCCGAGCACCGCGGCCAGGTGCACGTCATGCCCGCAGGCGTGACAGACGCCATCGACCGTGGAGCGGTACGAGACGTCCTTGACGTCCTCGACCGGCAGCGCGTCGATGTCGGCCCGCAGGCCGATCGCGGGCCGGCCCTCACCGACATCGCAGATCAGGCCGGTGCCGGCAGGCAGGGGCCGGGGTCGCAGTCCGGCCAGCTCGAGGCGCTCGCGTAGCACCCGGGTGGTGCGGACCTCGGCGCGACCCAGCTCGGGATGGGCGTGCACATCGCGGCGCAGCGCGACCAGCTCATCGTCGTACGCCTTGGCCAGCTCGGCGAGGTCCGACGGGAGGGGGGGCACGGAGCATCCTCGGGGGCAGGGACAGGGACATCTCCGGCCGTACCCGGGGCGCCCGGGCCGAACCCGACCGGGGCGCCTCGACCCGGCCTCAGGCGGCGCTGGAGTCGGAGTCGCGACCGGCCCGCAGGCCGCGGCGGGGCTTGCGCACCGGGGCGGGCTCCCGGACCGGCTCGGAGCTCCAGGCCGAGGTGAGTTCGCGAGCACGGTTGAAGCGCTCGGTCTCGTCGGTGCGGTCGTGCCGGTTCGCGCCCCAGAACAGCAGGACGACGATGGCGAGCGCGGCGATGCCGAGCAGGGCGTACGTGGCCACGGTGGGGTGACCTCCCGAGCACTCCAAGGGAGCTCTCATTGAGCCGCACGGCCGAGAGGAAGGCAAGGCGGCACGCCCGCCATAAGTCGACTTGATTCCGGGCCGGTCAGAAGGACTCGACCGGCACGTGCACCCCCCACACCGCCCGCAGCGCGTCGCAGACCTCGCCGAGGGTCGCCCGGGCCCGCAGGGACTCCCGCAGGGGGTAGAGGACGTTGGCGCTGCCGCCAGCCGCCTCGCCCAGCGCGTCGAGGCAGCGCCCGACCTCCCCGGCGTCGCGCTCGGCGCGCAGCCGCTCGAGGCGCGCGGACTGGTCGCGCTCGATGCCGGGGTCGACCCGCAGCGGCTCGTAGGGCTCCTCGTCGGGGGTCAGGAAGCGGTTGACGCCCACGACCGTGCGCTCCCGGGCGTCGATCTCGAGCGCCACCCGGTACGCCGAGCGCTCGATCTCGCCCTTCTGGAAGCCGTGCTCGATCGCGGCCACCGCGCCCCCGAGGTCCTCCACCCGGCTCATCAGGTCGCGGGCCGCCTCCTCGATGTCGTCGGTCATCGACTCCACCACGTACGAGCCGGCGAACGGATCGACGGTCGCCGTGACGTCGGTCTCGTACGCGAGCACCTGCTGGGTGCGCAGCGCGAGGCGGGCGGCCTTCTCGCTGGGCAGCGCGAGCGCCTCGTCGTAGGAGTTGGTGTGCAGCGACTGGGTGCCGCCGAGCACCGCGCCGAGTCCCTGCAGCGCCACCCGGACGAGGTTGACCTCGGGCTGCTGCGCGGTCAGCTGCACCCCCGCGGTCTGGGTGTGGAAGCGCAGCATCAGCGACTTTGGATCGCGCGCCCCGAACTCCTCGCGCATGATCCGCGCCCACAGCCGCCGGGCCGCGCGGAACTTCGCGACCTCCTCGAGCAGCGTGGTGCGGGCGACGAAGAAGAAGGCCAGGCGAGGGGCGAACTCGTCGACGTCCTGACCGGCGGCCAGCGCCGCGCGGACGTACTCGATGCCGTTGGCGAGGGTGAAGGCGACCTCCTGCGCCGGAGTCGCCCCGGCCTCCGCCATGTGGTAGCCGGAGATCGAGATCGTGTTCCAGCGCGGGATCTCCCGGCTGCAGTAGCGGAAGATGTCGGTCGCCAGCCGCAGCGACTGCTGCGGCGGGTAGATGTAGGTGCCGCGGGCGATGTACTCCTTGAGCACGTCGTTCTGGATGGTGCCGGTGAGCTTGCTCGCCTCGATCCCCTGCTCCTCGGCGGCCAGCTGGTAGAGCAGCAGCAGCACCGCGGCCGGCGCGTTGATCGTCATCGAGGTCGACACCGAGTCGAGCGGGATGCCGTCGAAGAGCAGCCGCATGTCCTCGATCGAGTCGATGGCCACCCCGACCTTGCCGACCTCGCCGGAGGCGATCGGGGCATCGGAGTCGTAGCCCATCTGCGTCGGCAGGTCGAAGGCCACCGACAGCCCGTGCGTACCGTGCTCGATGAGCTGGTGGTAGCGCCGGTTGGACTCCGCGGCCGTCCCGAAGCCGGCGTACTGGCGCATCGTCCAGGGCCGGCCGGTGTACATGTTCGGATAGACGCCGCGGGTGTAGGGGTAGGACCCCGGTTCGCCGAGTCGGGTCGTCGGATCCCAGCCGGCGAGCGCGGACGGGCCGTAGACCGGCTCGATGGGCAGGCCCGACTCGGACTCGTGCGCCATGGTGCATCTCCCTCCCCGGCAACTCAGGATGCCGGCCAGCGTACGGGCCGCAGGAGCGATCGCAGCTGGTGCGGCGAGCATCACAGCTCGCTCGGCGGGTGGACCAGCAGGAGCGGCACTAACATGAGACGACAGACCGGCTGCTGCCGCCGGTGAGGCTTTTCGACTTCCGGAGCCCGCACGATGGCCAGTGCACTAGGACCAGCCAGCACTTCCCGATCGGCCGGACCGGCCGACAGGGTGACCCCCGGCACGCTCTACCGCGGCCGCGAAGGCATGTGGTCCTGGGTCGCGCACCGGGTGACCGGCGTCGCCATCTTCTTCTTCCTGTTCTCCCACGTCCTGGACACGGCGCTCGTGCGCGTCGACCCCGACGCCTACAACGCGGTCATCGCGACCTACAAGAACCCGATCGTCAACGCGCTCGAGGTCGGTCTGGTCGGCGCCGTGCTGTTCCACGCGCTCAACGGATCCCGCATCATCCTGGTGGATTTCTGGGAAAAGGGCACCATCTATCACCGGCAGATGTTCTGGGCGGTGGCTGGCCTGTGGACCGTCCTCATGCTGGGGTTCCTCTACCCGATGACCCAGCACACCCTTCGGTACTTCTTCGGAGAGGGCTGAGATGTCAGCGGTCATCACTCCCGGCGCACAGGCCCCCGCCGGGCCGGGCGCCCCGCCGACTGGTGTCGTCGTGGAGCCGCGGGGGCGCGCCCGCCGGCTGAAGACGCGAGCGACCAAGACGAACTTCGAACTCTACTCCTGGTTGTTCATGCGCCTGTCCGGGGTGCTGCTGATCTTCTTGGTGCTCGGGCACCTCTACATCATGATGGTGACCGACGGCGGCGTGTCTAAGATCAACTTTGCCTTCGTTGCCGGGCGCTGGTCCAGCCCGTTCTGGCAGACCTGGGACGTCCTGCAGCTCTGGCTGGCCCAGCTGCACGGCGCCAACGGCATGCGGGTGATCATCAACGACTGGGCCGAGCGCGACATGACCCGCTTCTGGCTGAAGATGGTGCTCTACGCCGCGACCATCCTGACCCTCGTCCTGGGCACGTTGGTCATCTTCACCTTCGACCCGTCGCTCTAGCGCTTCTGGGGGCTGGCTGATGTACCACAAGTACGACGTCGTCATCGTCGGGGCCGGCGGTGCCGGCATGCGGGCCGCCCTGGAGTCGGGGACGCGCGCGCGCACCGCCGTCCTGACCAAGCTCTTCCCCACCCGGTCGCACACGGGCGCAGCCCAGGGCGGCATGTGCGCCGCCCTGGCCAACGTCGAAGAGGACAACTGGGAGTGGCACACCTTCGACACGGTCAAGGGCGGCGACTACCTCGTCGACCAGGACGCCGCCGAGGTGATGTGCAAGGAGGCCATCGACGCGGTCCTCGACCTCGAGAAGATGGGCCTGCC
>JALYMT010000096.1 GCA_030773555.1 Actinomycetota bacterium
GTGTAGGCTCGGTGGGCGCCGTCCTGCCGGACGGTACGACCGTCGCCGCCCTCGCCGTCGTCAACCCGGCCGGCTCGACGGTGGACCCGCGGACCGGGAAGCTGTACGGGGCGAGGTTTGGGTTGCCCGGGGAGTTCGCGCTCCGCGCCCCCGACGCCGCGGAGGTCGCGGCCGCTCGTGCGGCCGACCCCACCGGCGGTCGGCCCGCGACGTCACCGGTCGCGACCACGCTCGGGGTCCTCGCCACCGACGCGACGCTGACCAAGGCGCAGTGCGCGCGCCTGGCCGGCATGAGCCACCACGGGATGGCCCGGGCCGTCAAGCCCGTGCACACGGCCTTCGACGGTGACACCGTCTTCGCCCTGTCGACGCGACGCGGCCGGTGCCCGACGCCGCGGGCCTCTTCGCCCTGCTGGCCGCGGCCGGCGACTGCTTCACCCGCGCCGTGGTGCACGCGATGCTCGCGGCCACCACGGTCGAGACGCCAGCGGGCCGGTGGCCTTGCTACCGCGATGTCTTCCCCTCGGCCTTCCCCCGCCCCCACGCTCGCTGACGCGCTGGTCGCCCCGGCAGGGTGCAACCCTCCTGCTGCACCTCGGCGAACAGGCGAGGGAGGCGCTCGACCCGCTCCAGCACGGCCTCGGGGGAGAACAGCAGCGCGCGGACGTCGGCGCGGTAGACCGCCTCGGCCACCTCGTCCCAGGTCACGGGCGTCGACACGGTCGGCGTGACCAGACCGCGCAGCGAGTACGGCGCGACCAGCGAGGCACCCGCGACGTTCTCCTCCCAGTCGAGCACGACCCGGCCCTTGCGCCGCCGCCACGACTCCGCCGACGCCACGAACCGCTCGGGGTGCCGGGCGGCCAGGACCTCCGCCAGCTCGTGGGTGAAGGCGCGGACGGCGTCGTACGACTGCCCCGGCGCCAGCGGGACGACGACGTGCAGGCCACGGACGCCCGACGTCTTCACGTATGAGGCCAGCCCGGCGTCCTCGAGCGCGGCGCGGACGAGCAGGGCGGCGTCCGCCGCTTCGAGCAGTCCCGCGGGTGCCATTGGGTCGAGGTTGCAGACCACCATCGTGGGCGCGTCGGGCGTGTCCGCGCAGGCGAGGCCGGGGTGCAGCTCGACGGCCATGAGGTTGCCCGCCCACGCCAACCCGGCGATGTCGTCGACGACCGGCGCGGGATAGCTGCCCCGCTCGCCGTCGGGCACGGCGACCGTACGCAGCCACGGCGGCGCACCCGCGGCGCGTACCTGGTAGAAGTGCGGACCGCCGACCCCCGCGGGATAGCGGTGCAGGATCAGCGGCCGCCCCGTGAGGTGGGGCAGCAGCACGGGCGCGATCCGCACGTAGTAGTCGATCAGCTCACCCTTGGTCCAGCCCAGCGGCGGCCACACCGGCCGGTCGAGGCTGCTCACCGCGAGGCTGCGCCCGCCGACCTCGACGGTCAGCTCGGCGCCGTACGGCGCGCCGGCGGCGGTCATCGACAGACCGCCGCGGGCGAGCCGCCGGGGGAAGCGGCGGGCAGCGCCATCCGAGGTTCTCCTCGCACGGAAGGTGCACGCGCTACTACCCAGCCCCGTCCCGGCGCACGCCCGAGTAGCGTCGGATCGTGTACGTTCCGGCCCACTTCGCCGCCGACGACGCGGTCGTAGGCGACCTTCTCGTCCACCACGGCGCCGCCGACCTGATCACGGCCACCCCCCAGGGTCTACAGGCGACCCTGCTGCCCTTCGTCTACGACCCCGCGGTCGGGGAGCACGGCGCCCTCCTGGGGCACCTCGCTCGCAACAACGACCAGTGGCGCATCCCGGCCCAGGGCGAGGCCCTCGTCATCGTCCGTGGCCCGGACGCCTACATCTCACCGTCCTGGTACGCCGCCAAGGCCGAGCACGGGCGGGTGGTGCCGACGTGGAACTACCTCACTGCCCACGTGTACGGCGAGCTGGTCGTGCACGACGACCCCGCCTGGGTGGAGGCCCTCGTACGCCGGTTGACCGACGAGCACGAGGCGGGCAGCGAGCATCCCTGGTCGGTCGACGACGCACCGCCGCCGTTCGTCGCCGGTCAGCTGCGCGCCATCGTCGGGGTCGAGCTGGTGATCACCCGGGTCGAGGCGAAGGCGAAGCTGAGCCAGAACCGGTCGGCGGCCGACGTCGACGGCGTGATCGCCGGGCTCCAGCGGCGCGGCGACGCCGCCTCCGCCGCCGCGGTCCGGGCCGCCGTCATACGACCTCGATCGGACAGTTGACCCCCGCCGCGTTCGCCAGGCGGGCATCGGTCGTCAGCAGGGCCGTCGCGCCCGTCATCTCGGCCAGCGCCACGTACGTCGCGTCGTACGCGCTGACGTTGTGACGGAGTGCCCAGATCCTCGGGACCAGCCAGTCGGCCGGGTACCTGAACAGGGTCAGGCGGAGGAAGCCCTGGACAGCGGTGCCCGCCTGGTCCTCGGTCAGGGCTCTACGGAGGACGAGTCGGCGTAGCGCATTGGTCACCTCGCTGTCCACGAGGTGAGGAGCTATCAGCTCCTCGTCGCCCAACTGCTCGGGGTCGAGGTCGCCTGCAACGAGTGCGACGAGAACACCGGCATCGACGACTCTCACTCGCCTCGGTCCTCGTGCACGGCCGCGAGGATGGTGTCGCGATCGACAGAGCCGCGCACGGTGGCTTGGGTCTCCCGCACTACCGATGCATTGTGATGCACGACCTCGGCCCGCTTCGCCAGCTGCTCGAGTTCGCGAAGCATGTATTTCGTCAGCGACATCCCACGCGCCTCTGCCGCCTTGCTCAGAGCCTCGTGGACATCATCCGGGACATCCCGGATCTGGATCACCCTGGGCACGCCACGCAGATTACCGCTAATGGGTGCAGCCTGCACCCATCGCTCGGGGCAGGACTCCGTCAGGGGCCGGCGTGGGCGAGCGCGGGACCCTGTAGGTATCAGCGCGGGAGCGCGTACGCGCCCTGGAGGGGCGGGTAGTAGTCGTCCCACGTGTCGGGGACAGGCGTGCCGGCCAACACCCCGCCGGGGCGATCGAGGTAGTACCCACCAGCCCGGGGCGAGGCTGCTGACGTCGTACGGTCCGGCGAGGCGGTGGACGAAGCGCAGCGACGTCTCACCGTCGCGTGTAGGGCGACGGCGAGACGCCAGATGCCGTCTGGACTCGGCAGGTCGACGACGAGCCGGGTCGGTGGGTGCACTTCAGGATCGCCACCTCCTGCGGCGCGGCCCCCCCGTCCTCGGTCATTAGGAGCCCGACGCTGCCGGTGGCGGGGTTGCCGTCCCACTGGTCGAACCAGCGGGCGACTCGCTCGGGCGCAGTGAGCGCGGACCACACGTCCTCGGCGGGGTCGGGATAGGTGCGAACGAATTCGAGGCGCAAGCCCTCGCATCGCGCAGCACCTGGCCCAGCGGTGAGGTCGCCGCCCTGGTCATCGGGTCCTCCTGTCCCGGCGACCCGCCGGGCGGACCGTCAGGGCAGGACCTTGTCGCCCTTGCCGAGGACCACGATGCCGCTCTCGCTGACGTGGTAGCCCCGGGCGCGGTCGTGGTCGTGGTCGACGCCGACGCGGGCGCCGTCGGGCACCTCGATGTTCTTGTCGAGGATCGCGTTGCGCACGATGGCGCGCCGGCCGACGCGCACTCCGTCCATGAGGATCGACCCCTCCACGAGGGCGCCGGGCTGCAGGCACACGTCGGGAGACAGGACCGAGGTGTTCACCAGGCCGCCGGCGACGATGCAGCCGTTGCCGAGCATCGACTCGTACGCGTGCCCGCCCTCGACGAACTTCGCCGGCGGCAGCTGCGGCGGGGAGCTGTAGATCGGCCACCGGCGGTTGTAGAGGTTGAAGATCGGGTGGATCGACACCATGTCCAGATGCGCGTCCCGGTAGGCGTCGATGGTGCCCACGTCGCGCCAGTAGCCGGAATCGCGCTCGGCGGCGCCTGGCACCTCGTTGTCGGCGAAGTCGTAGACCTGCGCCCGTCCCTGCTCCACGAGCAGGGGCACGATGTTGCCGCCCATGTCGTGCTGGGAGCTCTCGTCCGTGGCGTCGACGCGCAGGGCCTCGATCAGCACGTCGGCGCTGAACACGTAGTTGCCCATCGACGCGTAGGCCGAGTCGGGGTCGCCGGGGGCCGCCGGCGGGTCGGCGGGCTTCTCGAGGAACGCGTCGATGTCGCGGCCGTTGCTGGTCTGGATGATGCCGAAGGCCGACGCCCCGGCGCGGGGCACGCGAATGCCGGCGACGGTCACCCCCGCGCCCGACTCGATGTGCTGGGCCACCATCTGCGAGGCGTCCATGCGGTAGACGTGGTCGGCGCCGAACACCACGAGATAGTCGGGGTCGTCGTCGTACACCAGGTTGAGGCTCTGGAAGATCGCGTCGGCGCTGCCGCGGAACCACTGCGGCCCGAGCCGCTGCTGGGCCGGCACAGGGGTCACGTAGTTGCCCAGCAGCGTCGACATCCGCCACGTGGTGGTGATGTGGCGGTCGAGCGAGTGCGACTTGTACTGCGTGAGCACGCACAGCCGCAGGTAGCCCGCGTTGACCAGTTTGGAGAGCACGAAGTCGATGAGGCGGTACTGCCCGCCGAAGGGGACCGCGGGCTTGGCCCGATCGCGCGTCAGCGGCATCAGCCGCTTGCCCTCGCCGCCGGCGAGGACGATTCCGAGGACGTTGTGCCCGCGCGCCATGATCCGACCCTAGGTTGTCCGCTATGCGAGTGGGAGTTCTTACCCGCGAATTTCCCCCCGACGTGTACGGCGGCGCCGGCGTGCACGTCGACTTCCTCGTCCGTCAGCTGCGCGGCCTCGTCGACGTCGAGGTCCACGCCTTCGGCCCGCCGCGCCCCGGGGCGACGGCGCACGCCGCCGACCCCCGGCTCGCGGGCCGCAACGCGGCCCTGCAGACCCTGTCGGTCGACCTGGCCATGACGGCCGCCGTGGAGGGGTGCGACGTCGTGCACTCCCACACCTGGTACGCCAACCTCGCCGGGCACCTGGCCTCGCTGCTGCACGGCGTGCCGCACGTGCTGACCGCACACAGCCTCGAGCCGCAACGGCCCTGGAAGGCCGAGCAGCTCGGCGGCGGCTACGCCGTGTCCAGCTGGGCCGAGCGCACCGCCTACGAGGGGGCGGCCGCGGTGATCGCGGTGAGCGCGGGCATGCGCGCCGACATCCTCGAGGTCTACCCGTTCCTCGACCCCACCCGGGTGCACGTCGTGCACAACGGCATCGACACCGAGCTCTACCGGCCCGACCCGGACACGGCGGCGCTCACCCGGCACGGCGTCGACCCCGACCGGCCGTACGTGCTGTTCGTCGGGCGCATCACTCGGCAGAAGGGCGTCGGGCACCTCCTCGCCGCCGCCGAGCAGCTCGACGCGGGCGCGCAGCTCGTGCTGTGTGCCGGCGCGCCGGACACCCCGGAGCTCGGAGAGCAGACGGCGGCCGCGGTGCGCGCCCTGCAGGCCCGCCGCGGCAACGTCGTGTGGGTGCAGGAGGTGGTGCCCCGCGACGAGGTGGTCCAGCTGCTCAGCGGCGCCGCCCTGTTCGTCTGCCCGTCGGTGTACGAGCCGCTGGGCATCGTCAACCTGGAGGCGATGGCCTGCCGTACGCCGGTGGTCGCCAGCGCGGTCGGCGGCATCCCCGAGGTGGTCGAGGACGGCGTCACGGGGCTGCTCGTGCCCTTCGACGAGCAGCAGCCCGAGAAGTTCGAGCACGCGCTCGCAGCGCGGATGAACGAGCTGCTGGCCGACCCCGCCCGCGCCCGCGCCATGGGCGAGGCCGGACGCCGCCGGGCCGTGGAGGAGTTCGGCTGGTCCGCGGTCGCCCGGGCCACCGTCGCGGTCTACGAGAAGGCCCTCGCGGCCCGGTCGACGGGCTGAGAGCTGGCGCCCTCCCTGCGCGCGGTCGCCGCGCAACGCGCGACTGACTCCGGGCGGCGAACTGGCGTGCGACTGGCGGCGATGTCTGGTGGGCGACGGCTGCCGTTGAGGGTGCCCCTCTGTTGCTTGCTTGAGAGCTCAGGACATCCACGACCGGCAATTCCGGACACGGCGTATGTGTCCTCAGCGCTCAAGCACCGAACGACAGGGTGGGTCCGGCCACTCCACCGCGCAGCCTCCGCTGCGTGACCGCGCCGGCATAGACGACGCCGAGCACGCGGGCCCTGGGTGTCGAGCAGCATGGCGAGCGGCTTGACCTAGTAGTCGTCCGCCCCGGCGTCCAGCCCTGACCCAGACGGCCGAAGACCGGAGGGCCCAGCCCGGCCCGGAAAAGATCAGGGAGCGACACGTTGCCAGCCGCATCGGGGGTAGCCCTAGGGCATGTCAACGTCGATACACGGGCCGCAGGAGTCGACCCAGCAGGACGGTGGGCCGCCGGGTCCCGCCCGCGCCCCCTCCGTGCCCGCCCCTACCGCCGGCCGCTCGCCTGCCACCGCCGTGCCCTGGCCGATCCGGGTCGCGGCCGAGTGGGCCTGGCGCGTCGCGCTGCTCGCGGTCGTGATCTACTTCACGTTCCGCGCGCTGTCCTCGCTGCTGCTCGTGGCGCTGGCGCTGGTCGCCGCCGTCCTGCTGACCGCGTTGCTGCACCCGGCGGTAGCCCGCCTGCGGCGGTGGGGAGTGCGGCCGTCGTTCGCCACCCTCATCGTGTTCATCACCGGCATCGCCGTGCTGATCCTCACCGGCTGGTTCATCGCCCGGCAGTTCGTCACCAGCGTGGGCGAGCTGGGCACGGGCATCCAGGCCGGCGTCGGGCAGGTGCGGGTCTGGCTCGAGCGGGGGCCGCTCGGCCTGACCGCCGGGCAGATCGAGCAGGCCGTGACCCAGCTGACCGACCGTGCCCAGAGCGGGGCGCTCGGCGGCACGGCCCTGCGTACGGCCGCCACCGCCGCGGAGTTCCTGACCGGCGCGCTGCTCGCGCTGTTCCTGCTCTTCTTCTTCCTCTACGACGGTCGCGGCATCTGGTCCTGGGTGGTGAAGCTGTTCTCGCAGAGCGTCGAGCGCGACGTCCAGGCGGCGAGCGAGCGCGCCTGGGACACCCTCACCGGCTTCGTGCGCGGCACCGTGCTGGTCGCCTTCGTCGACGGCTTCTTCATCGGGTTGGCGCTCGTGGTGCTGCAGGTGCCGCTCGCCATCCCCCTCGGGGTGCTGACTTTCCTCGGCGCGTTCGTCCCCCTCATCGGCGCGACCGTCACCGGCGTGGTCGCGATCCTCATCGCGCTGGTCTCCAACGGGGTGACCACCGCGCTGATCGTCCTGGGCGTCGTCCTGCTCGTGCAGCAGCTCGAGGGCAACGTCCTGCAGCCGTTCATCCTCGGCCGGGCGGTGTCGCTGCACCCCGTCGCGGTGGTGCTCGTCGTGACCGCCGGCAGCCTGATCGCCGGTATCGCCGGTGCCGTCGTCTCCGTGCCGCTCGCTGCGGTCGTCAACCGGGTCGTCAACTACTTCGTGACCGAGCGCGCCGGCCGCGAGCCTGCCGCCGCTGAACCGGCCGGGTGAGCTCCGCTCCCGTCTGGTGCGTGCTGCTGGCCGCCGGTCGGGGTGAGCGGCTCTGTCGTGGTCGTGCTGCCCGCGCCCGCCCTCGCCCACAGCGTGGAGCACCCGTACGTCGTCGACGGCGGGGCGACCCGGGCGCAGTCCGTACGGGCGGGGCTGGCCGCCGTCCCGGCCGACGCCGGCATCGTGGTCGTGGCCGACGCCGCGCACCCGCTGGCGTCCGCCGCCCTCCACCGTGCCGTCGCCGAGGCCGTACGCGCCGGGGCGGACGGCGCGGTGCCCGGCCTGCCGGTCAACGAGGTGCTCACCCGGGTCGAGCACGGCGCGGCGTCGGGCACGGTGTCCCGCGCCGGGCTCGTGCTGACCCAGACACCCCAGGCCTTCCGCGCCGACCTGCTCCACCCTGCACGCCGGGGAGCCCGAGGTCGTCGATGATTTTACGCTGGTGCTGGGCAGCGGCGGCCGCGTCGTAGTCGTGCCGGGGGAGCCGGCGAACCTGCACGTGACCACCCAGGCGAGCTCGACCTCGCTGCCGCATTGCTCGCGGCCCCCGTACGGGCACATCCGGCTCCTTCGCAGCGTTGAGGGGGCATCGAAGGGGAGGCACCATGAGCAGGACGGCGACCCGGCCGGCGTCGACGCGCGGCACCCCCCGGGCGGTCTTCGTCGTGGTGGCCGTGCTGGCACTCGCCGTCGCGCTGGGTCGGGGCGGCGGGGATGACGAGCCCGGAGGTGACACCACGTCCGCCCGCGTCCCGCAGCAATACGAGGCCCTGTTCGTCGAGGCCGTGGCCCGCTACGACGACGTGAGCGCCTCGTCGCTGGCCGCGCAGGCCCGGGTGGAGAGCAACTTCGACCCGCGGGCGCGCTCCGGTGCCGGCGCGATCGGGCTCATGCAGTTCCTGCCCTCGACCTGGGAGGACTACGGCGTCGACGGCGACGGCGACGGGAATATCGACGTGCGCAGCTCGGCCGACGCGGTGCACACGGCCGCGCGCTACCGCCAGGTGCTGCACGACCAGGTCGGCTCGCTGCCCGGCAGCGACGAGCGGCACGCCCTGGCCGCCTACAACGCGGGTCCCGGCGCCGTGCTGCGCTACGGCGGCATCCCGCCGTACGAGGAGACCCGCAACTACGTGACGCTGGTGCAGGGCTGGGCCGAGCGCTACGCCTACCTCGACGACATGAGCGCGTAGCGGCAGGGCAGGATCAGGGCATGAGCGAGGTCTTCTACGTCTCCGAGGTCCGCATCGAGCGCGACGGCGGGCCGCTGCGCCGGGCCTACCTGCCGGGGGAGCCGGAGCCCGTGGTCTACGGCGCGCACGGACAGGTGGCCGAGCACTACGGCTATCCGGCGGGGGAGCACGCCGAGCACGCCACCACCCTCGACCACGTCGTCGGCGCCACCGCCGGTTGACTCACCGGCACGTTCGCCGGCGCCCTGCGGGCCCGGGGAATCGACCCCACCGGTCTGGTGGGACACGCGCGCGGCGAAATCGAGCTCGACGGCAAGGTGCTGGTGATCCGGCGCATCGCCGTCACCTACACCGGGGTGACGGTCCACGAGGACAAGCGGGCGGCGGCCGAGCGAGCCCTGGTCACCCACCACGCGGCCTGCCCCGTGTCGCGCAGCATCGAGGGCGCCATCGAGGTCACGACCGCCTGGGGCTGAACGCCGCGGGGGGCGGCCGCTAGCGTTGCCTGCCATGGGCCAGGTCTTCGAGCGTCTGGACGGGCGCTTGCGCGCCTTCCTGGCCGCGCAGCACATCTTCTTCGTCGCCACCGCGCCACGCTCGGACGACGGCCTGGTGAACGTCTCCCCGAAGGGCTACGCCGACACCTTCGCCGTGCTCGACGACATCACCGTCGCCTATCTCGACCTCACCGGCAGCGGCATCGAGACCGTGGCGCACGTGCGCGAGAACGGCCGGCTGACCATGATGTTTTGCTCCTTCGACCGCACC
Source organism: Actinomycetota bacterium (assembly GCA_030773555.1). Lineage (GTDB taxonomy): Bacteria > Actinomycetota > Actinomycetes > JALYMT01 > JALYMT01 > JALYMT01. Next base: position 9,470 of record JALYMT010000096.1, read on the forward strand.
CCGAGGATCGTCCGCCTCTACGGCCGAGCCGAGGTGGTCACGCGCGAAGACGACCGGTGGGTGCCGTTGCTCGAGCACTTCGCGCCGCATCCGGGCGCCCGCTCCGTCGTCGTCCTGCACGTGCAGCGCATCGCCGACTCCTGCGGCTACGCCGTCCCGAGATACGACTACGCCGGCGAGCGGGACGTGCTGGAGCGCGCCCATCAGCGCAAGGGGTCTCGGTCCCTCGCGGCCTACCGCGCCCAGCGCAACGCGGAGAGCCTCGACGGGCTGCCCGGCCTGCCTCCGCCGGCCGGCCCCCACCGGGCCGAGACATCCAGTTCGTGAAGCTCCGCCGACGACCACCGCCCGCTCCCGCGGCCAAGATCGCTGTTATGGGTGGCAGAACGCAGTCCACTGCACATCTGCACCCAAATCAGCGATCTTGACGGCAGCGGGCGCTGTCCGGGCGGAGCAGCTCCTCGCCCCCGGGGGGGAGAATGCAGCGGTGAGTACGCCGCGCACCGTCGTCCTGCTCGGGTCCACCGGCTCGGTCGGCACCCAGGCGGTCGAGGTGATCCGCCGCAATCCCGACCGTTTCCGGGCCGTGGGGCTGGCAGCCGGTGGTGGCAACGTCGACCTGCTCGCTGCGCAGGCCCTGGAGCTCGGCGTCGAGGTCGTCGCGGTGACCCGCGCCACCGCCGCGCAGGACCTGCAGCTCGCCTTCTACGCCGAGGCCCAGCGACAAGGGTTCGCCGCGGGCGGGTACGCCGTACCGAAGATCCTGGCCGGGCCCGAGGCCGCCACCGAGGTCGCCGGGTGGCCCGCCGACGTCGTCCTCAACGGCATCACCGGCTCGGTCGGTCTCGCCCCAACCCTCGCTGCGCTCGATGCCGGGCACGTCCTCGCGCTAGCGAACAAGGAGTCGCTGATCGTCGGCGGCCCCCTGGTGCAGGCCCGGGCCCGCCCCGGGCAGATCGTCCCGGTCGACTCCGAGCACTCCGCCCTCGCCCAGTGCCTGCGCGGCGGGCGGCCGGAGGAGGTGCGCCGGCTGGTGCTCACCGCCAGCGGCGGGCCCTTCCGCGGTTGCCGGCGGGCGGAGCTGGCCGACGTCACTCCGGAGCAGGCGCTCGCGCACCCCACCTGGAGCATGGGCCCGGTCATCACGGTGGGATCGGCGACCATGGTCAACAAAGCCCTCGAGGTGATCGAGGCGCACCTGCTGTTCGGCCTCCCGTACGACCGGATCGAGGTCGTCGTGCATCCGCAGTCCCAGGTGCACTCGATGGTGGAGTTCGTCGACGGCGCCACGCTGGCCCAGGCCGGCCCGCCCGACATGCGCCTGCCGATCGCGCTCGGACTCGCCTGGCCCGACCGGGTGCCGGGCGCGGCGCCGGCGCTGGACTGGACCACGGCGGCGACCTGGACCTTCGAGCCGCTCGACGAGGTCGTCTTTCCGGCCGTACGCCTGGCCCGCGAGGCCGGCGCGGCGGGCGGCACCGCCCCGGCGATCTACAACGCGGCCAACGAGGAGTGCGTGGCGGCCTTCCTCGATGGGCGGCTGCCCTTCCTCGGGATCGTCGACACGGTGGCCCGGGTGCTGGAGGAATCCGAGCCAGCAGGGGTCGGGAACGCGCTGTCGCTGGCCGATGTTCTCTCCGCAGAGGCCTGGGCCCGTACGCGGGCCCGCTCGCTGCTGGCCGCCCACGTCACCTGATAGGAGCACGACCGGATGCTCAGCGCCCTGGGGATCGTCCTGTTCGCCCTGGGCATCCTGGCCTCGATCGCGCTGCACGAGGTGGGCCACCTGGTGCCCGCGAAGCGCAGCGGCGTCAAGGTCACCCAGTACATGGTCGGCTTCGGGCCCACCCTGTGGTCGCGGCGCCGGGGCGAGACCGAGTACGGCCTCAAGTGGATTCCGCTGGGTGGCTACATCCGCATGATCGGCATGTTCCCGCCAGGGCGGGCCGACCACCCGGGCAGCCTGCGCCGGTCGAGCACCGGCCCGTTCTTCCAGATGGTCGAGGACGCGCGGACCGCGAGCCGGGAGGAGATCGCCCCCGGTGACGAGCACCGCGCCTTCTACCGGCTGCCGGTGCGCCGCAAGCTGCTGATCATGCTGGGCGGGCCGGTGATGAACCTGCTCATCGCGGCGGTGCTGTTCACCGTGGTGCTCTCCGCCGTGGGCACGCCCCGCTTCACGAACGTGATCGAGCCCGCGGCCTGCGTGCTGCCCGCCACCGCGCAGCGCGCGTGCGCGCCCGGCGACCCGGTGGCCCCCTCGGCCCGGGCGGGCCTGCAGTCCGGGGACCGGATCGTCGCCGTGTCGGGCCGGCCGGTCGAGGACTACGAGGCACTCACCCGGGAGATCCGCCCCGCAGCCGACCGCGAGGTGCTGCTCACCGTCGAGCGCGGCGGGCAGCGCCTCGACGTGCCCGTCCAGCTGACCCGCACCGCGCGCCCCAGCGAGGAGGACCCGCAGCGCCTCGTCGAGGTCGGCTTCCTCGGCATCAGCCCCGCCGGCACCGAGCTCGCCCGCGAGCCGATCGCCGCCGTACCGGCGCGGATGTGGGACTTCACCGTACGCACTGCCGAGGCGCTCGTCTCGATCCCGCAGCGCATGGTCGGGGTCTGGAACGCCGCGTTCGGCGGCGCCGAGCGGGACGTCAACGGGCCCATCGGCGTGGTCGGGGTCACCCGGATCGGCGGGGAGGTCGCCGCCATCGAGCAGCCGCTGGCGTACAAGGTCAGCGCGTTCCTCGGCCTGCTCGCCTCGCTCAACATGGCGCTGTTCGTGTTCAACCTGCTGCCGCTGCTGCCCCTCGACGGCGGGCACGTCGCGGGCGCGCTCTGGGAGGGCCTGCGCCGGCAGGTGGCGGCGTGGCGGCATCGGCCCGACCCGGGGCCCGTCGACGTCGCCCGGATGCTGCCGGTGGCCTACACCGTGGCCCTGCTCCTGGTGAGCATGTCGGCGCTGCTGCTCTACGCCGACATCGTCAACCCCATCCGGCTCCGCCAGTAGCCTCCCGCGAATCGCCCCGCTCCCGGGCAGGGTTGCCGGGCGCCGGGATACTGGGGACATGACCGCCGTCGCCCTGGGGATGCCCGCGCTGCCCGCCCCGCCGCTCGCCGAGCGCCGGCGCTCCCGCCGGATCCAGGTCGGTCCGGTCGCAGTCGGCGGGGACGCCCCGATTTCGGTGCAGTCCATGACCACGACGCGGACGACCGACGTCAACGCGACCCTGCAGCAGATCGCCGAGCTCACGGCCGCCGGCTGCCAGATCGTCCGGGTCGCGGTGCCGAGCCAGGACGACGCCGACGCGCTGCCCGTCATCGCCCGCAAGTCGCAGCTGCCGGTGATCGCCGACATCCACTTCCAGCCCAAGTACGTCTTCGCCGCCATCGACGCGGGCTGCGCCGCCGTACGGGTGAATCCCGGCAACATCAAGTCCTTCGACGACAAGGTGAAGGAGATCGCCCGCGCGGCGGCCGGTGCCGGGACGCCGATCCGCATCGGGGTCAACGCCGGCTCGCTCGACAAGCGGCTGCTCGCCAAGTACGGCCGCGCCACCCCCGAGGCGCTGGTGGAGTCGGCGCTGTGGGAGTGCTCGCTGTTCGAGGAGCACGACTTCCGCGACCTGAAGATCTCCGTCAAGCACAACGACCCCGTCGTCATGATCGAGGCGTACCGCCAGCTGGCGGCGCGCTGCGACTATCCGCTGCACCTCGGCGTCACCGAGGCCGGGCCCGCCTTCCAGGGCACGATCAAGTCGGCGGTCGCTTTCGGGGCCCTGCTCTCCCAGGGCATCGGCGACACCATCCGGGTCTCACTCTCGGCTCCGCCGGTCGAGGAGGTCAAGGTCGGCACGGCCATCCTCGAGGCGCTGAACCTGCGCCAGCGGGGGCTGGAGATCGTCTCGTGCCCGTCGTGCGGACGGGCGCAGGTCGACGTGTACCGGCTCGCCGAGGAGGTCACCGCCGGCCTCGAGGGGCTCACGGTGCCGCTTCGGGTGGCCGTCATGGGTTGCGTCGTCAACGGCCCGGGCGAGGCCCGCGAGGCCGACCTGGGTGTCGCCTCGGGCAACGGCAAGGGCCAGATCTTCGTCCGGGGTGAGGTCGTGAAGACTGTGCCCGAGGCGCGCATCGTCGAGACGCTGATCGACGAGGCGATGCGCCTCGCCGAGGATCTCGAGCAGCAGGGCGGGGCCTCCGGTCGGCCGAGCGTGAGCGTGGCCTGACCGGGCATCGTCTCTGACGGCGGAGCAGGCGCAGGCAGGAGGAGCGGGTGCTCGGAACGACGTCGAGATTCGGGCGGCTGCGGCCGCTGGGGTCCGCCGACGGCCCCGCGGTGCTGAAGCTGCTCGACAGCGACCCGGTGCAGAACGTGTTCATCGGCGCCCGCGTGCACGCCGTCGGCCTCGACCCGTGGCGGCTGGGCGCCGAGGTGTGGGGCTACGAGGTCGGCGGGCGGCTCGAGGCCTTCTGCCACAGCGGCGCCAACCTCGTGCCCGTCGCGGCGGGGCCGGCCGCGGTGCAGGCCTTCGCGACCCGCGCGCTGCAGATGCCGCGGCGCTGCTCGTCGATCGTCGGTCCGGAGGCCGCAGTCGACGCTCTATGGCGGCGACTGGAGCCGTCGTGGGGGCCCGCCCGCGACGTGCGCCGCGCGCAGCCGGTCCTCGTGACCTCCGCGCCGCCCGCCGTCGCCCCCGACCCCCTCGTACGCCGCGTCCGGCCCGACGAGGTCGATCTGCTGATGCCCGCCTCGATCGCGATGTTCACCGAGGAGGTGGGCATCTCGCCGCTCGCCGACGGCGGCAGCTCGCTCTACCGCGCGCGGGTCGCCGAGCTCGTGGAGCAGGGGCGGGCCTTCGCCCGTTTCGAGGACGGCCGGGTGGTGTTCAAGGCCGAGGTCGGCGCCGTGACCCCGCACGCCGGACAGGTGCAGGGCGTGTGGGTAGCTCCCGACCGCCGCGGCGAGGGCCTCTCGGTCGGCGGCATGGCCACGGTCGTCGCGCAGACGCTCGAGCGCATCGCGCCGCTGGTCACCCTGTACGTCAACGACTACAACGCGCCGGCCCGCGCGGCCTATCGCCGCGTCGGCTTCCGCGAGGTCGGCACCTGCATGACCGTCCTCTTCTGACCACCGCCGCGTCCGCGTCCGCCGAGGCCGGGGCGAGCCGGGCCACGGTGCTCACCAACGCCGACTTCCGGCGCTTCTGGGCCGCCCGCGTGGTGTCGCTCGCCGGCTCCGCGCTGACCTATGTCGCGCTGCCCGTCGCGGTGTACGAGCTCTCCCGCTCGCCCCTGCTCACCGCGCTGGTCGCCGCGTCCGAGGCGCTGCCGTACGTGCTGTTCGGGCTGGTCGCCGGAGCCCTCGGCGACCGGCTGGACCGCAAGCGGCTCATGGTCGCGACCGACGTCCTGAGCGCCGCGGTGCTGCTGTCGGTGCCCGTCGCGGCCTGGCTCGACCTGCTGACCGTCGGGCACGTGCTGCTCGCGGCGTTCCTCGCGGCGACGGCGTTCGTCTTCTTCGACGCGGGCGCCTTCGGCGCCGTACCGGCCCTGGTGGGCCGCGACCGCATCCCGGCGGCCAACCGGGCGATCTGGGGAGCGGGCACCGTGGTCGAGACGGCGGCTCCGGCCGCCGCCGGTGCGGCGCTCACCGTCCTCGCCGCCACCGACCTGCTCGCCGTCGACGCGCTGACGTTCCTCGGGTCCGCCCTGCTGATCGCCGCCATCGGCCGGCCGCTGTCGGCCCCCCGTACGCCCCCGGCCGGGCCCCCCCGAGCCGACGTGCTGCTGGGCGAGGTCCGCGCCGGGCTGCGCTTCCTCTGGCAGCAGCCCGCGGTGCGGGTCATGACCCTCGTGGGCGCCGCGCAGGCCCTCGCGGGCGGGGCCTTCGTCGGGCAGTTCGTCGTCTGGGCCGACCGCGAGCTCGGGGTCCGCGCCGGCGACGTCCGCCTGGGCGTGCTGTTCGCCGCGTGGGGGGTGGGCTCCCTGCTGGGCACGGCCGCCATGCCCGGCCTCGTCGTCCGGCTCGGAGCGCCGCGGGTCACGCTCGTCGCCCTGCCGGTCAGCGCCGTCCTCGCCGTGGCCACCGCCCTGGCGCCGGGTTGGCCCGTCGCGCTCGTGCTCGTGGGCGCCTGGGGGGCGGCCTACATGCTCGTCGTCGTCAACGCGATCACCTACCGGCAGCAGGTCACCCCGGAGCCGCTGATGAGCCGGGTGAACACCGCCGGGCGCATGCTCTCCTTCGGCCTCGGCTGGCCGACGGGCGCGGTGCTCGGCGGAGTCGTGTCCTCGCTCGCCGGCCCCGCCGCGGGCATGCTCGCGGGTGCCGCCGTGCTGGCCGCCGCGGCGGCGTACGCCTGGCGCTCGCCGCTGCGGCGCCTCTCCTGACCGGCCGCCCACGCCCGCGCCGCCCGATCCCCGCCGTCGATATCCTCGCAGCCGTACGCGCGCCAACGACGAGGAGCCATCGTGCTGCTGCGGATGTCGACCCTGTTCCTGCGCACCCTGCGCGAGGACCCGGCCGACGCCGAGGTGCCCAGCCACCGGCTCCTCGTCCGCGCCGGCTACATCCGGCGCGCCGCGCCCGGCGGCTACAGCTGGCTGCCGCTCGGCTGGCAGGTCTACCGCAACGTCGAGCGCATCGTCCGCGAGGAGATGGACCGCGCCGGCTTCCAGGAGGTCCACTTCCCGGCGCTGCTGCCCAAGGAGCCGTACGAGCGGACCCGCCGGTGGACCGACTACGGCGCCGACATGTTCCGCCTGCAGGACCGCAAGGGCGGCGACTACCTCCTCGCGCCCACGCACGAGGAGATGTTCACCCTGCTGGTGAAGGACCTCTGCTCGTCCTACAAGGACCTGCCGCTGTCGCTCTACCAGATCCAGACGAAGTACCGCGACGAGCCGCGGCCGCGTGCGGGCCTGCTGCGCGGTCGCGAGTTCGTCATGAAGGACTCGTACTCCTTCGACGTCGACGACGCGGGGCTGGCGCGCTCGTACGACGCCCACCGCGCGGCCTACATGCGCACCTTCGACCGCCTCGGTCTCGACTACGTGGTGGTGAGCGCGATGTCGGGGGCGATGGGCGGGTCCGCGAGCGAGGAGTTCCTCACCCCCGCCGAGGTGGGGGAGGACACCTACGTCCGCTGCACCAACGGCGACTACGCCGCCAACGTCGAGGCCGTCCAGGTGCCCACCCCGCCGGCCACGCCGTACGACGGGGTGCCCGCCGCGCACGCGGAGGACACCCCCGGCACGCCGACGATCGCTTCGCTGGTCGACCTGCTCAACACCCGGGCCGACCTGCGCCGCGACGACCGTCCCTGGGCGGCGGCCGACACCCTGAAGAACGTCGTGTTCCGGCTCGTGCACCCCGACGGCTCCCGCGAGCTGCTGGCCGTCGGCGTCCCCGGTGACCGGGAGGTCGACGTCAAGCGGCTCGAGGCCCAGGTTCAGCCCGCCGCGGTCGAGCCGGTGACCGAGGCCGACTTCGCCGCCCGCCCGGAGCTCGTCGTCGGCTACCTCGGCCCGGACGTGCTCGGCGCCGACAAGCCGGCGGGGGTGCGCTACCTCGTCGACCCGCGCGTCGTCGAGGGCAGCCGGTGGGTGACCGGCGCCAACGAGAAGGGCCGCCACGTCGTCGACCTCGTCGCCGGGCGCGACTTCACCGCCGACGGAGTCATCGAGGCGGCCGAGGTGCGCGAGGGCGACGCCTGCCCGGCCTGCGGAGGGGCGCTGACGCTGGCCCGCGGCATCGAGATCGGTCACATCTTCCAGCTCGGCCGCCGCTACGCCGAGGCCCTCGACCTCAAGGTGCTCGACGAGAACGGCAAGCAGGTGACGGTGACCATGGGCTCGTACGGCATCGGCGTCTCCCGCGCCGTGGCCGCCGTCGCGGAGGCGACCCACGACGAGCGGGGGCTGTGCTGGCCGCGCGGGGTGGCGCCCGCCGACGTCCACCTCGTCGCCACGGGCAAGGACGCCACCGTGTTCGAGGCCGCAGAGCGGCTGGCCGGGGAGCTCGAGGCGCACGGCGCGCGCGTGCTCTACGACGACCGCCGCGGGGTCTCGCCCGGGGTGAAGTTCAACGACGCCGAGCTGATCGGCGTGCCGACGATCGTCGTCGTCGGCAAGGGCCTCGCCGAGGGTGTGATCGAGGTGCGCGACCGGCGCAGCGGCGAGCGCGAGTGGGTGCCCGTGGGCGAGGTCGCCGCGCGCGTGGGCGCCCTCCTCGGCTGATGCCGGCCGGGCTCGACGCCGTCGTCTTCGACTGGGGCGGCACCCTCACGCCCTGGCATGCGATCGACCTGCGCGAGCAGTGGCTGGCGTACGCGCGGGCGTACGACCCGTCGCGCGCCGAGGAGCTCGCGGCCCGGCTCCTGGAGCAGGAGGTGGAATCGTGGCGGCGGGCGCGCGAGCACCGGCGCAGCAACACCCTCGACGACGTGTTCCGCAAGGCCGACGTCGAGCCGGTGGGCGGGCGCCACGAGGCCGCGCTGTCGGCGTACCTCGACTTCTGGACCCCGCACACCTTCCTTGACCGCGACGTGCCCGACCTGCTCGCTGCCCTGCGCGCGCGGGGCCTGCGCGTCGGCGTGCTGTCCAACACGCTGTGGCCGCGGGCGCACCACGAGGACGTCTTCCGCCGCGACGGCGTGCTCGACCTGCTCGACGGCGCCGTCTACTCCAGCGAGATCCCCTTCACCAAGCCGCACCCGGAGGCCTTCGCCGCCGCGATGTGCGCCGTCGGAGTGGGCGACCCGGCGCGGGTCGTCTTCGTAGGCGACCGGCCGTACGACGACATCGCCGGGGCCAAGGACGCCGGCATGCGGGCGGTCCTGGTGCCGCACAGCGACATCCCCGCCGACCAGCGCGGGCACGTCGAGGGCGAGCCCGACGCGGTCGTGCAGCGCCTGGCCGACCTGTTGCCGATCGTCGACCGGTGGGCCGGGTAGGTGCCGGGGCTCGAGACGACCCTGCTGCTCTGCCTCGCCGCGCTGGCCGCCGGCTGGATCGACGCGGTGGCCGGCGGCGGCGGTCTGGTCCAGCTTCCCGCGCTGCTGCTGGGCCTGCCGACGGCCGGGTCGGAGGCCGTGCTCGGCACCAACAAGCTCTCCTCGGTCTGGGGCACCGCCTCGGCGGCGATCACGTTCGTCCGCCGCCAGCCGCCGGACCTGCGTACGGCGCTGCCGATGGCCGTCGTCGCGTTCCTGGGCGCCGCGGCGGGTGCGGCGTCGGCCAGCCTGGTGCCGCCGGGCGCGTTCCGCCCGCTCGTGCTCGTCCTGCTGGTCGGCGTGCTCGCCTACACCGCGCTGCGTCCCAGCGCGGGCGAGGTGGAGGCGCTGCGGCACTCCGGGCGCCGGCACTACGGCATCGCGGTCGCCGCGGGCGCCGTCATCGGCTTCTACGACGGCATCTTCGGCCCGGGCACGGGCAGCTTCCTCGTCATCGTGCTGGTCGGGCTGCTCGGCTACTCCTTCGTCCGCGCCTCAGGTGCGGCGAAGGTGGTGAACGCCGGCACGAACTGCGCCGCGCTGCTGCTGTTCGCCAGCCAGGGCGCCGTCCTGTGGCAGCTGGGGCTGGTCATGGGCGCGTGCAACCTGGCCGGCGGGGTGCTCGGCGCCCGGACGGTGATCACCCGGGGCAGCGGATTCGTCCGCGGCGTGCTCGTCGCGGTCGTCTCCGTCCTGATCCTCCGCCTCGGCTACGACGTGCTGCGGGGCTGACGTCCCTCCTCCGAAGATCGGCATCGACGTTCCGGGGGAACTCCCCGGGCGAGTCGCGGTGGAACGTCGATGTCGATCTCCGGGGTTGCGGGCGCGGCGTCACCGCGCGGGCAGGCCGGGGAACGGGGTCGACGCGCCCCGCCACTGCGACGCCCGCACGGCGGTCTCCTGCAGCGCGCGGGCGGCGAGCTCGCGCAGTGCACCTGTCGCCGCTGCCACCAGATCGCCGTACACCACGGCCAGCCGCTCCTCCATCCCCAGCGCCAGCGACTCCGCGTCGGCGGGCGTGGCGACCAGCGGGAGCTCGTACGCCGGCTCGGCGGGGCGGGGCACCTGCCCGGCATCGACCAGCAGCGCGGCGAGCCGGTCGCGGCGGGTG
>JALYMT010000097.1 GCA_030773555.1 Actinomycetota bacterium
TCGGAAGTCAGCAAGTTCCTGCACCAGGAGTGCTCCACAAGTGGGCCAACCTAGCGACATGAGTCTCGCCCTTCTCGAGCAGTCGCTGGACGACCGGCGTGCGCTCCCGCCACCGGTAGCCCGCCGGGCCCTGCGCCAGGCGGCAGGCGTGTCGTTGCTTGCCGTCGCCCGAGCGTGCGGGGTGTCTCGCCAGGCAGTGGCGCACTGGGAGGCGGGTACGCGCCACCCGCGGGACGAGCACCTGGCGGCCTACCTGCAAGCCCTCCGGCTCCTGCGCGAGAAGGCGTGAGCCGGCCCCTGGCGCCGTCCGAGGTGCTGGCCCTCCCCGCGGTGGTCGACGTCCCCACTGCAGCGCGGGCGCTCGGGATCGGGACAACGCTCGCCTACGAGCTCGCCAAGACGGACCAGCTTGGTGTGCCGGTCCTACGCCTCGGCCGTCTGTACCGCGTACCGCGCGCAGGGCTGCTTGAGGTGCTGGGGCTGGCTCCGAACAGCAGCGAGGCCGGGCCTGCCAGCCCGGCCACCGCTCCACTCGCCCCTGCTGCCACCAAGCCGCTGAGGTCGCCATGACGGTACGCCGCCCCATCGACGCCCTCTTGGCGGTGAGGTCGCGGTGACGGACCTGAGATCAAGAGCTGCTGCTGCGCGCCGCCTCCCGGTCGTCCCCGGCCGATGGGGACGGTCCCTCGCCGCGCGCGACCCGCTGTTGTCGTGGCCGGCAGCCCGTCAGTCGTCGACGTTCGGCCTGACGGCGTCCGAGCTGCGACACGAAGCTGAGCGGCTCCTCGCCACCGGCTGGCAGGTTGACGAGGTCGCGGCCGTGCTCGCGCCACCCGAGACGGCGAGCGCCGCGTGAGCGCTGCCGAGGCGTGGCGTGCCGAGCTGCAGCAACAGTGCTCGGCACTGGCGGCCGTGCCCTCGGTCCGGGACGAGCAGCACCGCGGCGCCTACCGACTGCCCCGACAGTCCATTCAGGACGACGAGGCGTGGTGGGCCGCCCAGCTGGCCGAGGAGCCCGCTGCTGGTGCGGCAACCCCGGCGGACCCGCTGCCGGGACTGGACCTCGCGCGGCTGGCAGAGGCTCCACCGCTGCTGCAGTGGCTGGTCGAGGGGCGGATGACGGAGGCGACGTTCACCGTTCTCGGAGCCAAGCCCGGCGTCGGCAAGAGCTGGCTCGGCGAGGACCTCGCCGTCGCGCTTGCCTCTGGGCGGGCCTGGCTCGGCCACCGGGTGCCCCGGCCGCGGCGGGTGCTCTACCTCGATGCGGAGAACGGGGAGGACCTGGTGCTCCGCCGCCTGCGGCAGCTTGGCGCCCGACCTGACGAGCTCGGCGGCCGGCTGCTGTACAGCGTCGAGCCGCTGCTGCTGTCCCGCGGTCCCGACCTGGCGCGGCTGGCCGCGACCGTCGAGCGCCACCAGCCCGAGCTGCTCGTGGTCGACACGCTCGCCAGCCACGCGCCGGCGGCCGAGAGCGACACGGAACACATGGCCGGCTTCCTCGCCGACGTCTGGACCGTCGCCCGGCGAAGCCGCTGCGCGCTGCTGCTGCTGCACCACCTGCGCAAGGGCCTGCAGGGCAGCGGCAAGGACGACCCGCTCGACGCCTTTCGCGGCAGCGGTCACCTCATCGGCGCGGCGGACCGCGCCTGGGTGCTCGACCAGCTCGCCCCGGGCGAGCCGCGCTTCATCCTCCGTGACGTCAAGCCCCGCCAGTTCCCCTGCGCCCCACCGACCCGGATCACTGTCGTGGACGACGAGGACAGCCCTGCCGACGACCGGCGCACGCGGCTCGAGGTGCAGGGCATCGAGCCGGTCGTCGAGCGTGGCTACGACGCGTTCCTGCACGCCGCGCTGGCCCTGATCGACGCCCACGAGGGCCGTCCCGTCCTGACCAAGGACCTCGTGCACCTCGGCATGACCCTGCCCGGCGAGTTCTCCGAGCGGTCGTGCAAGCAGTGGCTCACGAGAGGCCTGCAGACAGGGGTGCTGCACAAGCCGGCGCGAGGCCAGTGGCTCCGCGCCCAGACCCCGCTGGACCAGCCCGATGACGACGAGGAGGCGGCCTGAGTGACTGCACAACTCCTGCACGATGCTGCACAACCCGCGCTCAGCCGCGCGGCGGACCTGCACGACAGCTGCACGACAGCTGCACGACGGGCTGCACGAACCTCCCGGAGCGAGCCGCTCGTGGCACCCCCGCCGCACCCCAGGCGAGGGGCCGACGAGCAGGCGAGAGGTCCCGTCGTGCAGATCGTGCAGAAGTACTAGG
>JALYMT010000098.1 GCA_030773555.1 Actinomycetota bacterium
GACCCCGGCCGGGCGCAGCCGCCCGGTGAGCGCGAGCGCGGCGGCGACGGTGGTCAGCGCGGCGGGCGCCTCCGGGTACACCTGGGTGGCATAGACCGCCAGGGGCGGCGAGGCGGCCGCCAGCCCGACGCCCCCGGCGGCCAGCGGCACCGGCACGGCGAAGGCGCGCACCGCCAGCACGACGGTGAGCGCGGCACCCAGGGCCGCCAGGAGCGCGAGCGTCACCTTCGCCGCCACCCAACCCCCGAGGCCGACGGGCACCGCGAGCAGCAGGGGCAGCAGCGGGTCGTGCGGGCTCAGCTGCGCGCCGTCGGCCCGCACCGCGGTCTGCACCGCGGGCGCGCGGTCGGCGAAGTCGCGCCAGCGCTCCTCGGCCAGCTCGTCGGAGATGTCCAGGGACCGGTCCTCGGCCAGCGACACGGCCGTGAGCACGTACTGCGGCTCGTCCACGTCGAGCTGGGCGCCGTAGGTGGCGCGCACCGCGATACCGGGGGCGGCAGCCAGGGCGGCGACGAGAAAGACCAGGCCGGCGGCTCGCGGCAGCGAGCCCGGACGGGCCGGAGCCGGCGCTGGAGCCACCGGTCACCTCCGGAATCCGGGCCCTCCACCGGCCCGAGGAGAGGAACCGTAGTGCGGCGGGACGGGCGGCGTGCGGCGGCGACCCACATAGTCGGGCGCCCAGTTGTGTGGGCGTTTCGAACCCGGAAAGTGCTCAGCCTGCGCTAACTTCACCAAGCACTCGCCAAGCACGAGGTTTGGCCGGCGGAGGGACAACCAGGATGCGGGCAGCGCCAGGGGAGATGAAGGAGGTCCTCGAGACCATCCTCCAGGGCGAGACCGACTCGGGGGCGTATGCCGCCCTGCCGGTACCGGAGGCCTACCGCGGGGTGACGGTGCACCGCGACGAGGTCGATCGCTTCCAGGGGATGGCCTCGCGCGACAAGGACCCCCGGCAGTCGCTGCACCTGGACGACGTCCCGACCCCGGAGCTCGGCCCCGGTGAGGCCCTCGTCGCGGTCATGGCCAGCGCGATCAACTACAACACGGTCTGGACCTCGATCTTCGAGCCCGTCTCCACCTTCTCGTTCCTGGAGCGCTACGGCCGGCGCTCGGAGCTGACGAAGCGCCACGACCTGCCCTACCACGTGGTCGGCTCCGACCTCGCCGGCGTCGTGCTGCGCACCGGCCCCGGCGTGCTGGCCTGGAAGCCCGGCGACCAGGTGGTCGCCCACTGCCTCTCCGTGGAGCTCGAGACCTACGAGGGGCACAGCGACACCATGCTCGACCCCGAGCAGCGCATCTGGGGCTTCGAGACGAACTTCGGCGGCCTCGCCGAGCTGGCCCTGGTCAAGGCCAACCAGCTGATGCCCAAGCCCGAGCACCTCACCTGGGAGGAGGCGGCCTCCCCCGGGCTGGTCAACTCCACCGCCTACCGCCAGCTCGTCTCGCGCAACGGCGCGGGCATGAAGCAGGGCGACACCGTGCTGGTGTGGGGCGCCTCCGGCGGGTTGGGCTCGTACGCCACCCAGATGGTCCTCAACGGCGGCGCCCAGCCGATCTGCGTCGTCTCCTCCAGCGACAAGGCCGACATCGTCCGTCGCATGGGCACCGAGTGCATCATCGACCGTGAGGCCGAGGGCTACCGGTTCTGGAAGGACGAGAACACCCAGGACCCCAAGGAGTGGCAGCGCTTCGGCAAGCGCATCCGCGAGTTCACCGGGGGGGTCGACGTCGACATCGTCTTCGAGCATCCCGGCCGCGAGACCTTCGGCGCCAGCGTGTACGTCGCCCGCCGGGGCGGCACCATCGTGACGTGCGCCTCGACGAGCGGCTTTCTGCACCAGTACGACAACCGCTACCTCTGGATGAGCCTCAAGCGCATCATCGGCTCGCACTTCGCGAACTACCGCGAGGCGTGGGAGGCGAACCGGCTCATCCAGCGCGGCAAGATCCACCCCACGCTGTCGAAGACCTATCCGCTCGAGGAGACCGGCACGGCGGCGTACGACGTCCACCGCAACCTGCACCAGGGCAAGGTCGGGGTCCTCTGCCTGGCCCCCGAGGAGGGTCTCGGGGTGCGCGACCCCGAGACCCGGGAGCAGCACCTGCCGGCGATCAACCGGTTCCGGGGCGTGTGAGCCGACCATGACCGGGCGCGAGCGCGACCAGCCCTGGCTGATGCGCACCTACGCGGGGCACAGCTCCGCGGCAGAGTCCAACGCGCTGTTCCGCCGCAACCTGGCCAAGGGCCAGACCGGCCTGTCGGTTGCCTTCGACCTGCCGACGCAGACGGGGCGCGACCCGGACGACGAGCTCTCCCGGGGAGAGGTCGGCCGGGTCGGCGTCCCGGTCGCGCACCTGGGTGACGTGCGCGCGCTGTTCGACGGCATCCCGCTCGAGCGCACGAACACGTCGATGACGATCAACGCGACCGCCCTGTGGCTGCTCGCGCTCTACGTCGTCGCCGCCGAGGAGCAGGGTGCCGACCTCGCGAAGCTGGCCGGCACCACGCAGAACGACATCGTCAAGGAGTACCTGTCGCGGGGCACCTACGTGTTCCCGCCCGGGCCCTCGCTGCGGCTGACCACCGACCTGATCGCCTACACCGTCACCTCGGTGCCGAAGTGGAACCCGGTCAACATCTGCAGCTACCACCTGCAGGAGGCCGGGGCCACGCCCGTGCAGGAGATCGCGTTCGCGCTCGCCACGGCGATCGCCGTGCTCGACTCCGTCCGCGACTCCGGGCAGGTGCCGCCGGAGCGCTTCGGCGAGGTCGTGGGGCGCATCTCCTTCTTCCTCAACGCGGGCGTGCGCTTCGTCGAGGAGATGTGCAAGGTGCGCGCGTTCTCCCGGCTGTGGGAGGAGCTGGTCCGCGACCGGTACGGCGTCACCGACGAGCGCCAGCGCCGGTTCCGCTTCGGGGTGCAGGTCAACTCGCTGGGGCTCACCGAGGCCCAGCCGGAGAACAACGTGCAGCGCATCGTGCTCGAGATGCTCGGCGTGACCCTGTCCAAGGACGCCCGCGCCCGCGCCGTGCAGCTGCCCGCGTGGAACGAGGCGCTGGGGCTGCCCCGGCCCTGGGACCAGCAGTGGTCGCTGCGGGCGCAGCAGGTGCTCGCGTACGAGTCCGACCTCCTGGAGTACGACGACCTGTTCGCCGGGTCGCACGTCGTCGAGGCGAAGACCGCCGAGCTCGCCGAGGCGGCTCGGGCGGAGCTGGCGAAGGTGGCGGAGCAGGGCGGGGCGGTCGCGGCGGTCGAGTCCGGCTACCTGAAGTCGGCGCTCGTCGGGGCGCAGGCCGAGCGCCGGAGCCGCATCGAGTCCGGCGACGACCTCGTCATCGGGGTCAACGCGTTCGTCGAGACCGAGGTCAGCCCGCTCACCGCCGACCTGAGCGCGGCCGTGCAGGCGGTCGACCCGCAGGTCGAGGAGCGGGCCCGCGCGGGCGTGCAGGCCTGGCGGGCGGCCCGCGACCCGGATGCGGTCGAGGCGGCGCTCGCG
>JALYMT010000099.1 GCA_030773555.1 Actinomycetota bacterium
CCCCGGCAGGCGTGCAGCGCCTCCACGAGCAACGCCTGCCGCTTCTCGCCCTGGTGCACGGCGTCGATCGCATCGGCACCAGCCGTGCGAGGTGGCGCGGCCAGCGCCTTGAACGGCCGCGACTCCTGCAGCGTCTCGATCGCCTCGTCGGTCACCTCGAAGCGCAACCGCAGCGGGCGCTCCACCGTGATCCGCCGGTAGCCGAAGTCCGTCGTACGCAGAACCTTGACCCGCCCGTGCTCGGCGTGGCCCGGGGACGCGGCGACGTCGACCGCGTCGCCGTACAACTGGGAGACGAAGGCGATCTGCTCCTGGCTGATCTCCTTGCGCTTGTCCCCCAGGCTCTTGCGCATCTTGACGAACTGGTCGCGTGCGTCGAGCAGCACGACCTTGCCGACCAGCTCCGGGCGCTTACGGTTCGACAGGATCCAGAAGTACGTCGAGATGCCGGTGTTGTAGAAGAGCTGGTCGGGCAGCGCGACGATGCCCTCGAGCAGGTCGTTCTCCAGCACCCAGCGGCGGATCTCGCTCTCCCCGGAGCCGGCGGCGCCGGTGAAGAGCGGGGAGCCGTTGAAGACGATCGCCAGGCGCGAGCCGCCCTCGTCGACCGGCTTGAACTTGCTGAGCATGTGCTGCAGGAAGAGCAGCGAGCCGTCGTTGATGCGCGGCAGCCCGGCACCGAAGCGGCCGGCGTGCCCACGGGCGGCCTCGTCGCGTACCGCCTTCTCGACCTTCTTCCACTCCACGCCGAACGGCGGATTCGTCAGCAGGTAGTCGAAGCGGCGGTCGGCGTGCCCGTCCACGCTGAACGAGTTGCCGTAGATGATGTGCTCCGGCGACTGTCCCTTGAGCATCATGTCCGAGCGGCAGATCGCGTACGTCTCGCCGTTGAGCTCCTGCCCGAAGACCTCCAGCCGGGCGCGCGGATTGAGCCCGTGCTCGGGGTCGCTGAGCAGCTCGTCGGCGACGCTGAGCATGCCGCCGGTGCCGCATGCGCAGTCGTACAGGGTGCGCACGACGCCCGGCACGGTCAGCGCCTCGCGGTCCTCGGCCAAGAGCAAGGTGACCATGAGCCGGATGACCTCGCGCGGGGTGAAGTGCTCGCCGGCGGTCTCGTTGCTCATCTCCGAGAAGCGGCGGATCAGCTCCTCGAAGACGTAGCCCATCCGCCGGTTCGACACCGCCCGGGGGTGCAGGTCGAGGTCAGCGAAGCGGGCGAGCACCTGATACAGGAGGTTGGCATCGGCGAGCCGGCCGATCTGCGCGTCGAAGCCGAACTTCTCGAGCACGTCCGCGGCGCCACCGGAGAAGCTGCCGATGTACGTCCGCAAGTTGGTGGCCACGTTGGCCGGGTCGGCGAGCAGGCCGCGGAAGTCCAGCGGGAAGTCGTTGTAGAAGGGTTGCTCCGCCGCTCGCCGCAGCATCGGCCCCAGGTTGGCGTACTTGCCCTCGTTGGCCGCCTTGGTCGCGAGCACCGTGGACTTGGTCGGGGCCAGGACGGCGTCGAGGCGGCGCAGCACGGTCAACGGCAGGATCACCCTGCCGTACTCGGACTGCCTGTAGTCCCCTCGGAGCAGGTCGGCCACGCTCCAGATAAAGGACACCAGCGTCCGGTGGCTCGTCTCCGTGCCGCACTTGTCCGCCATCCCCCCGCCCCCGCTCCTCACGCTCAGGCACCCAGCGCCTCTCGTAGTGTGCCCTGCACCTTGCTTGATCTCGAAGGTGACGGGCGAATCCGGAAAGCCCGAGCGAAAGATCGCTGTTTTGCGTGGGAGAGTGCAGTCGACTGCGTTCTGCCACCCAAATCGGCGATCTTGGTCGCCCCGGCCGCCCGGGGCCGCCGTACGGGTTGGCGGGCGGCGTAGGGGGGACGGGGAGCAGCAAGGTCGCGCACCCGTCGCACTCGGAGGTCCGTCGTGCAGCAGCGCCCGCTCGGCCGGACCGGCCTGCAGGTCTCGGAGATCGGCTACGGCGCGTGGGGCATCGGCGGGAGGATGTGGGTCGGGGCGGAGGAGGACGAGTCGCTCCGGGCCCTGCACCGGGCCATCGAGCTCGGCGTGAACTTCATCGACACCGCCCGCGGCTACGGCGAGAGCGAGCGGATCGTCGGCCAGGTGGTGCGCGACCACCCCGACCAGTGGCTGTACGTCGCGACCAAGGTGCCGCCGCGTGGTGGCGAGTGGCCGCCCGCGCCGGGCACGGACCCGATGGAGACCTTCCCGGGCACGCACATCCGGGAGAGCCTCGAGACCAGCCTCAAGGTGTCGGGGTTGCAGAAGTTCGACGTGCTGCAGTTCCACGTCTGGCACGACGAGTGGGTGGGCCGCGGCGACTGGCTCGAAAGCGTCGACGCGCTCAAGCGGGAGGGCCTCATCGGGGCCTTCGGCGTCTCCATCAACGACTACCAGCCGGAGAATGCGCTCGAGCTCATCCGTACGGGGGTCGTCGACACTGTCCAGGTGATCTACAACGTGTTCCACCAGCAGCCGGAGGAGCAGCTGCTGCCCGCCTGCGCCGAGCACGGGGTGGGCGTGATCGTGCGGGTCGCCCTCGACGAGGGCGGGCTGACCGGGCGCGTGACGGCCGACACCGAGTTCCCCGAGGGCGACTGGCGCAACGACTACTTCGGCGGCGACCGGCGCCGCCAGGTGCAGGAGCACGTCGACGCGCTCGTCGCCGACCTCGGCATCAGCCGCGAGGAGCTGCCGGAGTACGCGCTGCGCTACGTGCTGGCCGCGCCCGAGGTGTCAACGGTCATCGCCGGCATGCGCAGCGTGCGCAACGTCGAGCGCAACGCCGCCATCAGCGACGGGCGGCCGCTCTCGGAGGAGCAGCGGGCCGTGCTGAAGCGGCACCGGTGGGAGCGCAACTTCTACTTCCCCGCCTAGTCTGCGGCTGCGCCATCTCGTTGCCCGTACAAGCGTGGAGAGGTTCCACCGTGCCCGAAGAGAACCCGCGTCAGAACGTCACCTTTCCGAGCAACGGCTCGCAGGCCCACGGCTACCTCGCCCTGCCCGCTTCGGGGCAGGGGCCGGGCGTGATCGTCATCCAGGAGTGGTGGGGTCTCACCGACCACATCGCCGACGTGACCGACCGGCTCGCCGCCGAGGGCTTCGTCGCGCTCGCCCCCGACCTGTTCGGCGGCAAGACGGCGCACGACGCCGACGAGGCCGGCCAGCTGATGAGCCAGTTGCCCGTCGACCGCGCGGCCCGCGACCTAGCCGGCGCCGTCGACTTCCTGCTCGGCCACGAGGCCGTGACGTCCTCGGCGGTCGGCGCGGTCGGATTCTGCATGGGCGGCGGGTTCGTCCTGCAGCTCGCCGCGCAGCGGGGCGACAAGGTCGCTGCCGCCGTGCCCTTCTACGGCGTCGGCCCGGCGGTGCCCGAGCAGTACGCCGGCGTCAAGGCCGCGGTCCTCGGGCACTACGGCGAGCAGGACGACTTCTACCCCGCCGAGCAGGCCCGCGCGCAGGAGGAGCAGATCCGTACGGAGTCCGGCGCGGACGTGCAGTTCTTCTACTACCCCGCCGGGCACGCCTTCCACAACGACGAGAACCCGCTCGGCACGCACGACCCGGAGAGCGCGAAGCTCGCGTGGTCGCGCACGGTGGAGTTCCTCCGCACGAAGCTGGGCTAGCCCACGTCGTCCCCGACCGCGACCTGCCGGACGCATACGAGCAGACGCTGCCCGAGGTCTTTCCGGACTTCGCGCCCGGCAACTTCACCTAGGACAAGGAGCTGGAGGGCTGGGTCTGGACGACGTTCAACGACTTCCAATGGGACGTGAACTGGTCGAACTCCGAGGTCTTCCTCGAGTACGCCGACCTCGTCCCGTTCCTGGCCAACGTGGGCGTCGAGCTGATCCGCCTCGACGCCATCGCCTTCGTGTGGAAGCGGCTCGGCACCAGCTGCCAGAACCAGCCCGAGGTGCACGCGATCACCCAGGCGCTGCGGGCCGTCGCGCGCCTGGCCTGCCCCGCGACGGCCTTCAAGGCCGAGGCGATCGTCGGCCCCGCCGACCTGGCGCACTATCTCGGGCAGGGCGCCCGTCACGGCAAGGTCAGCGACCTCGCCTACCACAACTCCCTCATGGTGCACGTGTGGTCGATGCTCACCGCGAAGGAGGTGCGCCTCGGCGCGCACGCCCTGCGCTCGCTGCCGCCCGTGCCCTCGACGAGCGCGTGGGCCACCTACGTACGCGGCCACGACGACATCGGCTGGGCGATCGACGACGGCGACGCCGCGGCCGTCGGGCTCTCCGGCGCCGCGCACCGGTGGCGTCCCGGTGCTCTGGTCGGGCGACGAGCTGGCGTTGCGCAACGACCCCGACTGGGCTGCGGAGCCCGGGCACGGCGACGACAACCGCTGGGCCGCCCGGCCGCGCCTGCCCTGGGAGATCGCCGCCCGGCGCCACGACCCGCTCACCGTCGAGGGCCGGGTCTTCACCGGCCTGCGGCACCTCGCCGGGATACGGGCGCGGCTGCCCCACCTGCACGCCGCCGTGCCCGCGGAGGTCGTGCCGGAGGCCGACCCGGGCGTGCTCTCCGTGCTGCGCCGCCACCCCGTCGGCCCGCTGCTCGGCCTCTACAGCGTCACCGGCGACTGGCGCCCCTGGCCGGCCTGGCGGCTCGGGGAGTACGGGCTCGACGACCCGCTGGACGCGCTCAGCGGCACCGCCGTGCACCCGGGCGACGACGGCAACCTGTGGCTGCCGTCGTACGCCGCCTGGTGGCTACTCGCCTCGTAGCTGACGACCGGCCGCACATCCTTCCGCCGCCGCTGCCTGAGGTGCTGCTAGCGGCCGTGCGTTCAGCGCTCCAGCGCGGCGCTCACCCGCCGGTCGCAGGCCCGTGGCGACCCCCGCCGCCGAGAGCAGGGCGACCCCGCCCAGGCCGAGCGCCCAGCGCTTGTCCGCCTGCGCCGGGGCGCCGCCGGTCTTCACCCCCCCGCGGGGCTTGACCGTTACCTGCTGATCCTTGTCCGAGTTCGCCTTCCGCCGCTCGCGGGCGCACCGGACCGTCGCCCGCACCGTCGTCTCACCGCGGACCCGTACGGTCCTCGCGGCGACGACGACGCGGCCGCGGCCGATGTCACCGTCGTCGAGCTGGTCGGCGGTCTGGCCACGGAAGGCCTCGACCCGCGACGACCTGCCGTGCGCTCTCTCGGAAGGGGATCCTGGCGGTGTAGACGCCGTCGCGGTCGGCGTCGCGCAGCGCGGTGAGCTGGAACTCGGAGCCCTGCGAGCCGTACTCCACGCCGAACGACCGGCCCGCGCAGTTCCCGGTCGTGCGCAGCCGGACGTTGAGCACCGGCCGCGCCTCGTTCTTCGTGTCGTTGTTGCTGGCGCCGTTGTTGTTGCGGCCCTGGAAGAACTGCTCGCACGCCTCGCCGTCGCCGTCACGGTCGAGACGCTCCGGGTCGCCCGGCTTCTTGTCGAACGCGGCCTGGGCCTCGCGCTGGCTGCCGAAGTCGGGGCAGTCGCGGTCGCCCTCCACCGCCAGCGCCGGTGATCCAGCGGCCACCATCGCCCCGGCCAGCAGAACGCTGCTGATCGCACGTCGCATGTCCCGTCCCCCCATCTGGAGTGCCTCGTTCACGTCTCAGTGACGCCGACCGTGCTGTCGGTGATAGGGGTCTCACAAGAGCTCCGAGCTGTCCGCTCGCTCCGATCGTGTTGCTGGCTCGAGCACCGCCGGGGTGAACCGGCGCCACACCAGCACGATCAGCAGGACGTTGACGGCTGCAGCGATCCAGAACGGCGCGGCCAAGCCCAGCCCTCGGGCGAGGAAGCCCCCGCCCAGGCTGCCGAGGGCGGCCCCGCCCATGGTGAGCAGGAAGTAGACGCTGTTCACCCGCCCCAGCAGCTGCGGCGGCACGAGGCGCTGGCGCACGGTGACCAGGACGACACCCCACACCGCGGCGTGCGCCCCGAAGAGGACCATGGTCACCCCCGCTACCCAGGGACTGGAGGTACGGGCCAGGACGACGAGGACGCCGGTCTCGACAAGCAGCCCGGCCCGCAGCAGCGTCACGGCACCGAACCGGTCGGTGAGCCAGCCGGTGAGACCAGCCCCGGCGAGCCCGCCCACCCCGGCTGCCGTCAGCAGCAGCCCGAAGCCCCGCTCGGACAAGCCCAGCCGCTGGCGCGCGTAGAGGACCCAGACCGCGAAGGCAGCCATGAAGGTCACGTTCATGACGCCCAGCACCACGCCCAGCAACCGCACGCCAGGGGATCGCCACACCCAGCGCACACCCTGGCTGACGTCTCGGCGCAGCCACCCGCGGTCGCGGGGCTCGGCGGGTGGGGGCGCGGCGCGGTGCTGCAGTCCGGCCAGCAGGAGCGCGGCGAGGACGAAGCCGACGGCCTCCACGGCGAAGGGCAGGGCCGCCCCGACCACGAACAGCCACGCCCCCAGCGGCAGGCCGAGGAACTGGTTGCCGACGAAGAAGGTCATGGTCACCCGGGCGTTGGCCCGCGCCAGCTGCTGGGGCGCCACCACGGCGGGCACCAAGGCCGAGGAGGCGTTGTCGGCGAGGACCTCGGCGACACCGACGGCGAAGAGGACCGCGTAGATCAGCGGAATTCCGGCCGTGCCGGCGGCGACCGCCAGGGCCAGCGTGGCTGCGACGAGCGCCCGCAGCAGGTTGACGGCGAGGACGAGCCGACGGCGGTCGAGGCGGTCGACGAAGGCACCGGCAGGCAGGGAGAGCAGCAACCAGGGCACCTGCTGGACGAAGACCGCACCGCCGACCAGGACCGGGTCGTTGGTGCGGGCGGCCACGAGCAGGGGGCCGGCGGCGAGCCGGATTCCGTCGCTGGCGTTGGAGACGGCGCTGGCGGACAACAACCGCAGGAAGTTGGACCCCAGCGGGGCAGGGCGGGACAGGGCAGGGCGAGACATAGTGGATCTCCTCGAGGCGATGTGGGGCCGCGCGAAGCACGCGGAGCAGGGCGCCTGTCTTGTCAGGGCCCCGCGCCTCTCGAGGAGGGAAGAACGGTTGCTCAGGCCAGGAGCCGGGCGGTCAGGAACCGCCCGCGGGAGTCAAGCCCTGGTCAACAACCCGTCACCGCACGCAGGAAGAGGCGCGCTGCGACCACATCCATGCTCGTGGACACCAGGCCCACCTCCTGCCGGGAACGAATTCGCGAATCCGGGGACCGTCGTCGAGCCCTCGCGCAGCTTAAGTGGGCGAGGGCTCGAG
>JALYMT010000100.1 GCA_030773555.1 Actinomycetota bacterium
TCTGCACCTTGAGCACCTGCTCCCCGAGCCGGGCGGTCACCAGGTTGTGGCTGCCCAGCGGCTCGGTCACCACGATGTCGACCTGCAGCGCCCCGGGCCGCTGCTCGGGCGTGGTCGCCAGGCTCTCCGCGCGCACGCCGACGAGCACCTCGTCGCGGCCGTCGGCTGCGACGCCTGCGGGCACGTCCAGCCGCTGCCCCTCAAGGTCGACCTGGGCGCGGCCGTCCGAACCGACCAGTCGGCCGTGGAGGAAGTTCATCGGCGGCGAGCCGATGAAGCCGCCCACGAACGCGTCGGCCGGCCGGCCGTAGATGTCGAGAGGCGGGCCGACCTGGGCGATGCGCCCGGTGCTCATCACCGCGACCCGGTCACCCAGCGACAGCGCCTCGGTCTGGTCGTGGGTGACGTAGACACAGGTGGTGCCCAGGTCGGCGACGAGCTTCTTCAGCTCGGCGCGGAACGACAGGCGCAGCAGCGCGTCGAGGTTCGACAGGGGCTCGTCCATCAGCAGCACATCGGGCTCCATGACGATCGCGCGCGCGACCGCGACCCGCTGCCGCTGCCCTCCGGAGAGCTTGGCGGGGTAGCGGTCGAGATAGGGCTCGAGCTGGAGCAGACCGGCGGCCCAGTCGACCTTCTCCTGGATCTTCGCCTTGCTCTCCTTGCGCATCGCCAGCCCGAAGCCGATGTTGTCGCGGACCTTCCGGTGCGGGAAGACCGCGTACGACTGGAACACCATCGCCAGCCGCCGCTCCCGGGGGGGCAGGTAGGTGACGTCGCGGCCGCCGATGGAGATCGCCCCGGCGTCGGGCAGCTCCAGGCCCGCGATCTGACGCAGCAGCGTCGTCTTGCCGCAGCCCGACGGGCCGAGCAGGACCATGAACTCCCCGTCGTGGACGGTGAGGTCGATGTGGTCCGTCGCCGGCTGCTTCGTCCCGGCATAGGTCTTGAGCAAGTCGGAGATGACGATCGAAGCCAAGGCCGGTGCCTCCTAGTGCGTTCACGACGGCGCGTGCTACTTGACGACGGAGCCCCACATGTTGAGCAGGTAGCGCCGCATGAACAAGATGAAGATCATCGAGGGGACGACCAGGGCGAAGCCACCCGCGAAGCGGTAGTAGAGCGGGCTGTCCTGCAGTGACGCGAGCACCTGCGCGGGCAGGGTGCGGTTCGACAGCGACAGGATGGTCGCCGCGAACACCTCGTTCCACGACAGCACGAAGGTGAAGATGCTGCTCGCGGCGATGCCGGGCAGCGCCAGGGGCAGTACGACGCGGCGCACCGCCCCGAAGGGCGTGCACCCGAGCACGAGAGCGGCTTCCTCGACGTCCTTGGGCACCGACACGAAGATGCTCGCGGTGATCAGCGCCGTGGTCGGCATGGCGAGCACCGTGTGCACGAAGATGATGCCGAGCAGCGCGTCGTAGAGCCCGAGGTTGGTGAACGTCACCGCCAGCGGGACGGCGAGGATGACGATCGGCAGCGACCGGGTGAACAGGATCGACAGCTGGTAGGCGTCGCGACCCCGGAAGGTGTAGCGCGCCAGGGCGTAGCCGGCGGGAGCACCCAGGGCGATCGCGAGGATCAGCGTGCCGATGCCGACGATCAGGCTGTTGATGAACGCGTCGACGATGCCGGTGGAGCCGAGGAACGACGCGAGCGTGTCGGTGCCCACGGCGGTCGGCAGCAACGGCAGTGGGAACTGGGCCAGGGCGTCGCGCTGGGAGAAGGCGGCGAGGGCGATCAGGTAGAGCGGCACGGCCATGAAGGCGGTGAAGGCGATCGCCAGGGCGTACATCAGCGCCCGATCGCGCTGCCGGCGGCGCAGAGGCCTCCGGTCGACGGGCATGGCCCTGGGCTCACCCACCTCACGGCTCGGCCCGGACGTCCGGTCGGGCGAAAGGGTGGCCGCCGGTCGAGCCCCGATGCTCGTACTCACGCGCGTGGCCCCCTTGTCTCGTCACCGGTGCTGAGCAGGCGCAGGTAGAGCAGCGCGAAGAGCATGGAGACCGCCATGATCACGACCGCGAACGCGGCGGCGACGTTGGGGTTCTGCAGGGCGGCGTACCAGTCGTAGGTCTCGCTGACCAGCACGGGGAAGTTCTCGCCGGTGAGTGCGACCACGACCGCGAAGGCCTGGAAGGCCAGGATGGTGCGCAGGATGAGGGCGACCTGCAGGCTGGGCTTGATGAGCGGCAACGTCACGTGCCTGAGCCGCTGCCAGAACGTGGCCTGGAAGACCTGCGCGGCCTCGTCGTAGTCCTTGGGGACGACCTGGAGTCCCGCGACGACGATGACGAGCACGAGGGCGGTCGCGCGCCACGTCTCGGCGAGGACGATGGCGAGGAACATCGTCCAGTAGTTCTCGAAGTTGAGCCACGAGTATCCGTCGCCGAGGCCGAGGGTGGCGAGGAACGAGTTGAGGTAGCCGTTGTCGGTGAAGATGGACAGCCAGACGAGCCCGGCGGCCAGGTCGCTGACCGCGAGCGGCACGGCCCAGAAGTAGAGGAAGAACCCGCGGAAGCGCGGCTTGGCCTGCAGGATCAGGCCCATGGCAAGGGCGAGCGCGAACTGCAGCGGAAGGATGACCACGGTGAGCAGCAGGGTGTTGCGCACCGCGGGCCAGAACTGCCGGGCGTCGACCATGCGGCTGAAGTACTGCCCCGTGACCGCGCCCTCGGGCGTCTGCAGTGACAGCAGCAGGCCCTGCACCATCGGCCAGAGGAAGAAGACCGCGAGGAACAGCGTGCTGGGCAGGAGCAGCAGGTAGGCCGCCGGCGCTCGCACCCGTCCACCGCGACGGGCGACGTTGGCCGGGGTGGCGACGGTGGTCACTTGACGACGCAGGGGGCGCCGTTGCTGGACGGGTCAGGCGTCCAGCAGGGAGCCTTCGTCTCGTTGAGGATGCGCTGCACGGCGCTCTTGAGCTCGGGCAGCACCGCCGTCGGGTTCTCCCCGCGCAGCACGATGCGGGAGAAGCCGTCCTTGTAGATCTGCGTGAACTCGCCCTCCCTCGCTCCCAGACCGGCGGGCGGAAGGGCGAGCAGAGCGTCCGGAGCGCTCTGCTGCGCCTGGAGCGCCTTGGCCTCCTCACTGACGCCCGGCGGCAGGTCGCTCGGCAGCGGCGCCTGGACGGCGGGGAAGAAGGCGTTCTTGCGCAGGACGTCGACCTGCACCTCCGGCTTCGACAGCGCCTCGATGAGGGCCACGGCGGAGGCGCGGTCCGGTGCACCCTTCGGGATGGCGAGCCCGGAGACGATCGACATGTAGCCGCGGCCTCTCGGGCCGGCCGGCACCGGGAACAACTGGAACTCCCCCGGCTTGCGCCGGGGTGCGTCGATGAGCCGGGCCACGTGGTCCCAGGCGATGAGCGCCTGTCCGGAGACCAGCGGCTCCTGCATGAAGTCGTAGTTGGTGGAGGCCGGGTTCGTCGTCTTCCACAGCCGCTGGAGGTAGCGCCACATCTCCGCGGCCTGGGGCGAGGCGAACTCGGTGACCGCCGCACCGGTGAAGGAGGGGTAGGTGAAGCCCTGCAGGAAGCGGTGCAGCAGGCCCTTCGGCCCCGCCGGCAAGCCGAACGCGGGCTTGCCGGTCTTCTCCTGCAACGCCTGGGTCCACGCCAGCAGCTGGTCGTAGGTGAGCCGGTTGACGTCGGCGCCGGCCGGCAGCGCATCCAGGGCGGACCTGTGCGCGGCCATGATGAACGTGGCCTGCGACCACGGGATGTACAGCGTCTTCTGGGTGCCGAGCTTGGCCAGGTCCTTCAGGTCCTCGGCGTAGCCCCGGCCGCTGAGCCGCTGCATCACGTCGCTGACGTCGTCGAGCTGCTCGGCCACCGGCGCGTACTGCCCGTGCAGCGCTCCCAGCACGCTGAAGTTGACGTTCCCGGCCTGGGTCGCCGAGCGGATCCGGTCGGCGAACGGCGCCGGGTCGGACGCGACGTAGTCCACGGGCTTGGCGTTGTAGGCGCCGCTCAGGATCTGTCGGAAGCGCTCGGCCTCCTCGACCGGGGTGAACTGGGTGCTGAGGAACGTCAGCTTGCCGTCGCCGCCGCCGCCTGCGGTGCCGCCCCCACCGGTCAACCGACCGCAGCCGGCGACTCCGAGGGCGCCCGCCCCGGCGGCGAGGAGGAAGGACCGGCGCGACAGCGCCGACCTAGGCGCAGGATCCGAGGGCTGCGGCAGGGCCATGGGTCTCCAGTCATCGAGCGGTCGATCGTCCGCCGTCATTACGGACCCTGG
>JALYMT010000101.1 GCA_030773555.1 Actinomycetota bacterium
GAGGGCTTCTACAATCGCAGGCGTCTGCACTCGGGGCTCGGCTACCGCACCCCGTTAGAGGTTCACACCGAGTACCTGAATAAGCAGCTCGCAGCGTGAAAAGCCACAAGAAGACTGTCCGGAAAACGCGCGGCTCCTCACCACGACTCCGACCGGCCCACCAGGCCCGCGAGTGTCGCCTGGCTCAGCCTGTTGGCGTACGCGTCGGCCTACGTTGTGACGGCGAAGCTGCCGAGCGCTGGGCCAGGCGCTGCGCTGGGGCCTGGTGACGCGGAACATTTTGGACTTGGTGGACCCGCCGCGGGTGCCGCGGCACGCGTTCGTGACGCTGTCGCCGGAGCAGGCGCGGGTCTTTCTGGACATGGCGCGCGAGCATCGGCTGGAGGCGCTGTTTGTGTTGGCATTGAGTACGGGGATGCGCCAGGGCGAGCTGCTGGGCCTGCGATGGCGTGATGTGGACCCGGACCGGGAGGCTCGCGGTCAAGGGCGCGCTGCAGCTCACGGAGACGGGCTGGCAGGTGTGCGAGCCGAAGACCGCCCGGTCGCGTCGCCCGGTGCTGCTGACGGCTGCTGCGGTGGAGGTGCTGCGGCGGCATCGGGCAGCGCAGCACCGGGAGCGGCTGGCTCTGGGGGCGGCGTGGGTTGATCTGAACCTGATGTTCATGAACGCGGTAGGACGTCCGCTGCACGTGGCGAACCTGCTGAGCCGGGAGTTTTACCCTCTGCTGAAGCGGGCGGGTCTACCCCGCGCTTTCACGATCTCCGGCACTCGGTGGCCACGATGCTGCTCGGGGAGGGTGTACACGCGAAGATCGTCAGTGAGCTGCTGGGGCACACGCAGACGGGCGTGCGCTGGACCTGTACTCGCACGTGTCGCCTAGCATGCACGCGCAGGCGGTGCACGCGCTCGACGGGCTCCTTGGCTGTTAGGTTGGCTGTCAGGAGGGGTCGGGCGAGGACGAAGCCGCAGGTCAGCCCCCGTAGCTCAGGGGATAGAGCAGCGGTTTCCTAAACCGTTTGTCGGAGGTTCGAATCCTCTCGGGGGCACCCCGCAACGCCGCAGGTCAGAGCCCTGTTGCGCCCTGTCCTGCGGCCTTGCCAGCCGCCCTCGGCAACGTGCTCGGCCGTGAATTGTCCGTAAGGCCACCGACCTCGGCCTCCGTCCAGCGGCCAAAGTGCTCGGCCATGCGCTCCGGGCGGGCGTGCAGGTAGACCCGCTCCGTCGTCGGGGCGTGAGCACCCGTTGACGGAAGTTGCCGAGCTGGAGGGGAGATCCCTGCGGGCTGGTGAAGATCAGCGCGTCCGGCCCCTTGCCCTCGATCGCCTCGGCGAGCAGGGGCCGTAGGAACGGCGGGATCGGCACGCGCCGGGTCTGGTGCGTCTTCGGGGCGACGAAGTGCGCCCGCCCGGTGCGCAGCTCCTCGTCGACTTCCGACAGCGACTCCGCGATCGTGAGCCACCCGTGGAGCAGGTCGACCCGGCGCACGCGCAGGGCCGCCGCCTCGCCCCAGCGGAGGCCCGCGTAGCCCAGCACGAGCACGAGCGTCCGGTACGGCCCGCACTCGTCAGCGAGGGCATGCGTCTGGGCTCTCGTCAGGGTGGGCGTCTCGTCGTCGGGTGCCGGCAGCCGGGGCAGGTCGACGTTGCGCGCGACGTTGCGGACGAGCCGCCCGTCTTCCATCGCCGCATCGAGGACCGCCGTCAGGACGAAGTAGGCCTGCCGCCGAGTCGACGCCGAGCGGCCCTCCGCGCCCATGGCGGCGAGCCAGGACCGCACCCCCATGTTCGTGACCTTCCGCAAGGGGGTCGCGCCCCAGCGCGGCAGGACGTGGCGGTCGAGCAACGTGCGGTAGGACCGTCGCGTCTTCGGCTTGCGACCCGCCGTCGTCGGCCACCATTCGTCCTGGACGAACGCCGCCAGGGTGATCCTGCCGGCCCTCTCGTCGTGCCACTCCCCCCGGTCCATCGCCGCAGACTGCGCGGCCAGCCAGCGCTCGGCGTCAGCCTTCTTCGCCGTCGTCTTCGACCTCTCCCGGCCGTCCGGCCCGATGATCCGTGCTTGGTACGTGATCGCGCCGGCCCTCCCGACGCGCTTCCGCACGTGACCTCGCATCGGCCACTCTCCCTTCTAGGTAGGGCACCAGCTCCTCATCGACGAGCCGGCGCGTGATCGCTCCTGCGACCCGGCGTTGCGCTGCCGGATCGGTAGGCATTTCCTCCTCTCCTCGGGCAGCGACCTCGGCGTCCCGCTCGGCCCCGAGTGGTTGCCCGTACAGCGCGTGAGCGGCTTCGGCGACGAGGACCCGGTGCACGCCGAGGCGACCGGCAACGCGCGTCGCGGCGTCGTCGATCTCGACGGCCTCAAGGGGACGGATCGGTCCCTCGACCTCATCCGCGGCCCCGGTGAGCAACGCGCGGACCTGGCGGCCGGAGAGCTTCCACCCGCGGGCAAGCTCGATCTGTTCGCCAGGCGGGACGAGCTGCGACGCGCCGTCGACCTGGTAGCTGTGCAGCACGTAGGTCAGACCGGCAAGCTCCTCGATCGTGAGCCGCCGGGTGCCCCGCTCCACCTGGGCAACGGCATCGCGCCGCCAGGGGAAGCCGCACTCGCGCATACCCCGTGCCACGTCCTCTTGCGTCAAGCCGCTGACGATCCTGTTCCCGATCGTGGCCGACTCGGTGCGGAGCGTGCGTAGCTGCCTGCCAACCACCGTCGACAGTTCGCGTTGCTCGGCCACGCCCTCACCCTAGCGAATTCGGGCGTGTAGGACTACACCCTCGGCGTCATTTGGTGCTAGTATCAAGAGTGTGAGAGCACACCCCCGAACTCAGGTGGCCAAGCCACTGCGCCTCTGGACGGTTGAAGGGCTAGCCGAGTACCTCGGGGTTCCCGTGCAGACGATCTACCGGTGGAACGCGCGAGGCGACGGCCCCCGCTATGTCAAGATCGGCAAGCACGCCCGGTACCGGCCCGAGGACGTTGTCGACTGGCTCGACGCCCACGCCGCCTCGTGACCACGGCCGATATGCGGCCGAGCCGGCCGGCTTCGCCGCATCAGCGCAGGCCAGCCCCCTAGACCGCGGCCTTGACCCGCGATTCAGCGAACCGTTCCAAGCCCCGGACAGAAGAGGGGCGCGCTCCCCGAACCGGAACGCGCCCCGCGACACCAAGGAAGGGACCCGGTGGTGTCTCGTGACCAGCGTACCGAGGAGACTCGGCACCTCGACCGTCGCCGTGCAGCCGCCCGTCGCCTTGCCCCGCTCAGTGACCTGGGCGTGGCCGACCCATGGGATGTGCTCCGCAGCCCAGTAGGACCGCAGTCCTTCGGCCTGTTTGGCGCAGAGCAGACCGCTGAGGTCGAGCGGTGCCAGACCGCCGAGTGGGCCGGGTGGGAGCTGCTGGCACGCTTCCGCGACCCCCGCACCGTCGACCCGGCAGGAGTCCCGGCGTGAGCGCCGACGACCGACCGGGTGATGCTGAGGGCGAGCAGACCGGTAAGACCTCGGCCGCCACGACTCTCGTCCAGCTCGCCGCGGGCCGGTACGTCCTGGGCATGAGCACGGACGACGAGCCGTACGCCTTGCCCATCACTGGGCCGCGCGTCGCCCGGCTGCTGCGCGGCGGCAAGGGTTCCCTGCGGGCCGAGATGGCCGCCGCGTACTTCGCTGACACCGGCCGAGTCGCACCGCAACAGGCCCTCGCGGACGCGCTGCTCGTCCTGGAGGGCATGGCCGCCAGCGCCGACCCGGAGCCGCTGCACCTGCGCGTCGCGCAGCAGGAGGGCGCGCTGTGGCTCGACCTGGGCGACGGCACGGGCCAGGCCGTCCGCATCACCCCCGGGGGCTGGCGGGTGTCTGACGACTGTCCCGTGCTGTTCCGGCGCACCGCCCTCACCGGGCCGCTTCCGGAGCCCGAGCGTGGGGGCGAGCTGGGCGAGCTGTGGCACCTGCTCAACGTCGCCGAGCGGGACCGGTCACTCGTGCTCGCGTGGCTCGTGGCTGCCTTGTTCCCGAGCCTGCCCCACCCGGTGCTCGCCTTCCGCGGCGAGCAGGGCACCGCGAAGTCGACCACCACCCGGACGACGGCCGGCCTCCTCGACCCGTCCCCCGCTCCGATCCGCAAGCCGCCTCGCGACGCCGACTCGTGGGTGACGGCCGCCGCCGGGTCGTGGATCGTCGGCGTCGACAACGTGAGCACGATCCCCGAGTGGTGGTCCGACAGCTTGTGCCGGGCCGTGACCGGCGACGGGGACGTGCGCCGGCAGCTCTACACGGACGGCGATCTCGTCGTGTTCGCCTTCCGCCGCGCCATCATCCTCAACGGAGTAGACCTCGGCGCGGTGCGCGACGACCTCGCCGACCGCCTGCTGACCGTCGATCTGGAGCGCATCGGCGACGCTCAGCGCCGCCTCGACGACGAGATCGCGCAAGCGTGGCGCGAGGCGCATCCCCGCATCCTGGGCGCGCTGCTCGACCTCGCCTCCGGCGTGCTTGCCGCCCTGCCGAACGTGCGCCTGGAGCGGCTGCCACGCATGGCGGACTTCGCCCGCATCCTCGCCGCCGTGGACGCCGTGCTCGGCACGGACGGGCTGACCACGTACCTGGGGCAGGCGGTGGAACTCGCCGCCGACGCCGTGACCGGGGACCCCGTGCTCGCCGCCCTCACGGCTGCGGTCACCGGCGAGTGGGTCGGCACCGCGGCCGAACTGCTCGCCGAGCTGGAACTGCTCGCCCGCGATGAGCCAGCCAGCCGCCGGCCTCGTGACTGGCCCAAGGACCCGCGGGCGCTGACCGGCCTGCTGGCCCGGCGCGCGCCGTTGCTGCGGCGCGTGGGCTGGACCGTCGAGCACCTGGGCCGGGGAGGCAAGGCGATGACCGTGCGGTGGCGTCTCGCGCCTCCCAACCGTGAGCCTCGACAGGCAGCTGTCGGGCAGGCGTCGGCAGGCGTCAGGCAGGCGTC
>JALYMT010000102.1 GCA_030773555.1 Actinomycetota bacterium
CGTCGCCGCCAACCCGGCGGCGACGAGCGCGGCGGCGACGCAGTCGATGCGCCCGGCCGCGTTGAGCAGGACCAGGCTGGTGCCCGAGGTGGCGTACGCCGACCAGTCGACGTCGGCGGCGGCATCGACCACCCGGACCTCGCGCACCCGCTTGCTGGTGAGGGGGATGCCGGCGTACGTGGGTACGGCGCTGGCCGGCGAGACGCCCGGGACGACCTCGAACGGGATGCCGGCGCGCGCGCAGGCGCCCGCCTCCTCGCCCGTGCCGGGATAGAGGGCGGGATCGCCGTCGACCAGGCGGACGACGTGGCGACCGGCGCGCGCGGCGTCGACCGCGAGCTTGGCCCGCGCCTTCTCCGACAGGGGGGCTCCGTCGGGGCTCGTCCCCTCGACGACGGCCACGTCGGGACGGCAGTGGGTGGCGACGGCGGCCGAGACGGCCCCGTCGAGGAGGACGACGTCGGCGACGGCGAGCAGCTCCACCGCCCGCAGGGTGAGCAGCCCCGGGTCACCGGGGCCGGCACCGACGAAGGCGACGCTGCCGATGGCCGCGGACGCATCGGGCCCGCCGGCCCCGCGGCCGTTCGCGACGGCTGCGGACGAGGTGCGAGGTGCCGGCGTACGAGGTGCCGGGGTGCGAGTGGCGGGGGGATAGGTGGCCGGGGTGCCGGTGGCGGGGGCAGCGACGGCCGAAGCCGCCGTCGCGTTGGAACTACGGGTCACGGGACGCGCTCTCCCATCAGATCTCCCGCTCCCTCGGCAAGCATCTCCACGGCCAGCCGGTGACCCACCGCGGAAGCCTCGTTCGTGGGACCGGTTGTGGAGAGCCGCACACTGGCCGAGCCGTCGATGCTCGCGACGACCCCGCGCAGGTACAGCTCGGGCTCCTGCTCGCCCTCGACGACGTCTGCGTAGGCACCGACCGGCGCCGAGCAGCCCGCTTCCAGGGTGCGCAGCAGGGTCCGCTCAGCGGTCACGGCGGCCCGGGTGGCCTCGTCGTCCAAGCCGGCGAGCAGTGCTCGAGTGGCCTCGTCGTCGCTGCGGCACTCCACCGCCAGCGCGCCCTGTCCGGGCGCGGGCAGCATTTGCAGCGGGTCGAGGACCTCGGTGACTGCGTCGAGGCGGCCGAGACGAGCAAGCCCAGCGCGAGCCAGCACGATCGCGTCAAGTTTTCCCTCGACGACGTAGCGTAGTCGAGTGTCGACGTTGCCGCGAATCGGCAGCACCTCGAGGTCGTAGCCGAGAGCGCGTAGTTGAGCCGCCCGTCGGGGCGCCCCGGTGCCGACGCGCGCACCGGCCGGCAGCTCCGCCAGCCGCAGCCCGTCGCGCGCGACGAGGGCGTCGCGCGGATCCTCCCGCGCCGGCACGGCCGCCAGCCGCAGTCGCTCCGGGTCGCCGGTAGGCAGGTCCTTCAAGGAGTGCACCGCCACGTCGACCCGGTCGGCGAGCAGCGCCTCGCGCAGTGCGCTCACGAACACGCCGGTGCCGCCGATGACGGTCAGGTTCTCGCGGGAGATGTCTCCGTGAGTGGTGATCTCGACCAGCTGCACCTGCCGCCCGGTCTGCGCGGAGATCGCCGCGGCGACGGCCCGGGACTGGGTCAGGGCGAGGGCGCTGCGCCGGGTGCCGAGCCGCAGAGGATTGCCCCCGGCGGTCACGGTGGTCACGGCGTTCCCGCGGCCCTCGCCGCCCGGGCCGGGCCCGCGCGGCCGAGGTCGAGGGTGCGGTCGGACTCGAGGCTGGCGGCGGTGACGGCGGCGGTGTCGGCGGCGGTGTCGGCGGCGGTGACGGCGGCGACCGCGGCGGGATCGAGTCCGAAGAGCTCGCGCAACGCACTGGCGTAGGCCGGCCCGTCGGGATCGGTCGCCAGCTCCTTGACCCGGACGGTCGGGGCGTGGAGCAGCTTGTCGACGACGCGGCGCACGGCCAGGGCGACCTCCCCGCGGGAGCGGGCGTCGAGCTCGGGCAGCCGGCCGCCGAGCCGGGCCAGCTCCGCCTCCACGACCGAGGCGGCCATGGCCCGCAGAGCCACAACGGTGGGGGCGACGGTGGTGGCGCGCTGCCACCCGGCGAAGGCCCGCACCTCGTCGGCGACCAGGTCGCGCACGGCGTCCAGGTCGGCGTTGCGCTCGATGCCGCGGGGATCGGTCTCGAGCACGGCGGCCAGCCGCTGCAGGTCGACGACGGTGCAGCCCTCGAAGCCGCGTACGGCGGGGTCGACGTCGCGGGGCAGCGCGAGGTCGAGGAAGAACTGGGGGCGGGTGCCGCCCGAGGCGGCGCGGGCCCGGGCGACCAGCTCGCCGGGGACGACGACACCCACGGCGCCGGTGCAGGAGACCACGAGGTCGGCCTGCCCGAGGGCGTCGGCGAGGGCGTCCAGCGGCACGGCCCGCCCGTCCACGGCCGCGGCCAGCCGGGTGGCGTTGGCCAGCGTGCGGTTCGCGACGAGCACCTCGGCGACGCCGGCCCGGCGGAGGGTGGTGGCGGCGAGCGCACTCATCGACCCCGCCCCCACGACGAGCGCCCGCCGGGCCGGGAGCGGGCCCAGGGCCTGCTCGGCGAGCTCCAGGCCCACGCTGACCAGCGAGGCACCTGCCCGGTCGATGCCGGTCTCGGCGTGCGCGCGCTTGCCGACCCGCAGCGCCTGCTGCAGGAGCTCGTTGAGCACCGGCCCGGTCGTCCCGATCTCCTGGCCGGCGGCGAGCGCCAGCTTCAGCTGGCCGAGGATCTGGCTCTCGCCGACGAGCATCGAGTCCAGCCCGGCGGCGACGGCGAAGGCGTGCTGCACGGCGCCGTCGTCGTAGTGCACGTAGAGATGCGGGGTCAGGGCCTCCAGCGGCACGCCAGCGTGGCGGGCCAGCAGCTCGGACAGACCGGACACGCCGGGGTGGAACTTCTCCACCACCGCGTAGACCTCGACCCGGTTGCACGTCGCCACCGTCACGGCCTCCGCGACGCCGGCGCTGGTCACGCCGTCCTGGGCGAGCTTCCCGGCGCCGGCGCGGTCGAGTGCCACGCGCTCGAGCAGCTCCACCGGCGCACTGCGATGGCTGATCCCGACGACGAGGACGCTCACCGGGGCACCGCGACCAGCTCCTGGACGTCCAGGTCCGGCTCCCCCGGCACGGCCCGGGCCTCGAGTCGCCGCTGCTGATGAAAGGCGAGGATCTGCAGCTCGGTGGACAGGTCGACCTTGCGGACGTTGACCCCGGGCGGGACGGTGAGCACGACCGGAGCGAAGTTGAGGACGCTGCGCACACCGGCGGCCACCAGCCGGTCGCAGACCTGCTGCGCCGCGCTCGCACCGGTGGCGATCACGCCGATGCACACCTCGTGCTCCCGCACCACCTGCTCCAGGGTGTCCACGTGCGCGATGCGCAGACCGGCGACCTCCTGCCCGGTCAGCTCCGGATCGGAGTCCAGCAGAGCACGGATGCAGAACCCCCGCGAGGCGAAGCCGCCGTAGTTGGCCAACGCGTGCCCGAGGTTGCCGACCCCCACGATGACGATCGGCCAGTCCTGGGTCAGCCCCAGCTCCCGGGAGATCTGGTAGACGAGGTAGTCGACGTCGTAGCCGACGCCCCGGGTGCCGTACGAGCCGAGGTGGGAGAGGTCCTTGCGGAGCTTGGCCGAGCCCACGCCGGCCGCCGCAGCCAGCTCCTCCGACGAGACCGTCGCGACGCCGCGTTCCTCGAGGGCGCCCAGCATGCGCAGGTAGAGCGGCAGCCGCGCGACCGTCGCCTCGGGGATGCCGCGCCGGTTCGACATGTCGCCAGCCTAGGCAGCACGGCACAACTGCACAAAGCCGCCGGGAGCGGGCTGCGTCACATCGGTGGCGGCTCGCTCAGCGCCGCGCGCAGCCGCCGCTCGTCCACCCGCCAGAAGTCGTGCTGGCGATCGTCCACGAGGGTGACGGGGATCTGCTCCCAGTAACGGTCGTACAGCTTCTGGTCGTCGAGGATGCTCACTTCTCGCCAGCCGACCCCGAGGTCGGCGGCGACCCGGGCAACGACGGCCCGCGCCTCGTCGCACAGGTGGCATCCCGGCTTGCCCACCAGCGTCACCCGCTGGTTCCTTGACCCCTGGCCGCTGCCCCGCTCCACCCCCCCGACCGTACGCGTGCCGGTGGGCGTCGTACGCCGAGCAAACGTGCTGTTCCTCCGGGCGCGGCGCCTACTACTCTGCGCGCATGGCCTGCGTCCCGGTGCCCAGCGCCGGCCTGGGTCACCTCCTCGAGGCCGTGGCCCCCGACTCGCGTCGTACCCGTGTGCCGACCGGGATGTCGCGACCGTCAGCGTCGCCTCGCTCCTCGTGGAGCCCCGAGGGACCGGGCGGCCCCGACCCCGAGCTGCAGCGCGTGGCCGGCCTCGTCGCGCTCGCGCAGCGCGGCGACCGCGATGCCTACGCCGAGCTCTACGACCGCTACGTCGACGTCGTCTACCGCTACCTGCACTACCGCACCGGGTCGCACGCACTGGCCGAGGATCTGACCTCGGAGACGTTCCTGCGGGCGCTGCGCAGGCTCGACTCCTTCATCTGGCAGGACCGTGACATCGCCGCCTGGTTCCTGGCGATCGCCCGCAACCTGGTGCTCGACCACTACAAGTCGGCCTCCTACCGCCTCGAGATCAGCACCGCCGACATGCTCGACGCCGAGCGCCCCGACTCGGGCATCGAGGAGGCCGTGGTCTCGGCCCTCGAGTCCGCCGCGCTGCTCGGCGCCGTGCGGCGGCTCAAGGCCGACCAGCAGGAGTGCTGGTCCTGCGCTTCCTCCAGGGCCTCAGCGTCGCCGAGACCGCCCAGGTCATGGGGCGCACCGAGGGGGCGGTCAAGCAGCTGCAGTTGCGCGCCGTACGGGTCCTCGCCCGACAGCTGCCCGGGCGCTCCGAATGAGGGCGAGAAAGTTCGTAACCTCCGGCCCGCGCCGTCGTTGTGCACAGTGCGCCCGGGCCGTCCGGGGGGAGCCCCGGGCGTCGATGGGAGGTTGGCGTTGATTCGCCTGTCGCCGGCCCGTCGCCGTGAGGAGGAGTTCGCGCGACTGATCGAGGGGAGCCGCGCGGACTCCCCCCTCGCAGCTCCCACCTCCGACCTGGTCGAGCTGGCCCGCTCGCTGCGCGCGCTGCCCCTCACTCCGCGCGGCCCCGACCCCCGCTTTCGCGCCGACCTGCGGAGCCGGCTGCTCGACGAACCCGGGCCGGCCGTAGCCGTGCCTGCCGGGGCCCGCCGTCCGCGGAGCCCGCAGCGGAGCACCGCCTTGCGGGTGGCCGCCGCCGCGGTGCTGGGTGCCGGCCTCGGCGTCACCGGCACGGCCTCGGCCAGCCAGGACGCTCTTCCCGGCGAGCCGCTCTATCTGGTGAAGCGGAGCGTCGAGTCGGTGCAGCTGACCCTGACCCCGAACCCGGTCGAGAAGGGCAAGCTCCACCTGCAGCACGCCCAGCGCCGCAGCTCCGAGGTTGAGGCGTTGCTCCGGGGGGGCGCCGCCGAGCGACCCGCTTCCCTGGCCGTGGTGGAAAGCACACTCGAGGCCCTCGAGTCCGACACGCGCCGGGGGTCCGAGCTGCTGCTGACGCCTCAAGGGGCAGCGGACCCCACCGCCCTGACGACCCTGCGGAGCTTCGTCGACGGCGAGCAGGCCTGGCTCGACCGCCTGGAGCCGGAATTGCCCCAGGATCTGCAACCGGACGTGGACTCGCTCGCCGACCTGCTCACCGTCCTGGACGAGGAGGTCGAGGACCGGGCGGTCAGCACCCCGGCCCCCGCGGCCAGCACCCCCGCGTCCCCAGCCGTCACCGGCGGCTCGCAGCCGCGGGTCGAGCAGCCGGCACCGGCACCGGCACCGCTGATTTCCTCGATCCCGGCCTCCCCCCGAAACCCGGGAAGTCCCGAAGCGGTCCTGCCCGCCGACCGGCCGTCTCGGGCCACCCCTCCCTCTCCCTCGGCGACTCCCGCGCCACGGGCGAGCACGGGGAGCACGGGGGCTTCGGGGAGCACGGGGGCTTCGGGGAGCACGGGGCCCTCGAGGAGCACGGGGCCCTCGAGGAGCACCGCACCGAGGACCAGCGAGCCCTCGGTGAGGGCCGAGGCCTCGGCGACTGACGAGCCCTCGACCCGGCCGTCGCCAGCCCGCAGCTCCGGCACCGGCAGTTCGTCGGCCGCCAGGACGACCCCCGGGACGTCGTCGGCCCGCCGGTCGGTCGCCCCTGCCGATCCCGGAGTGCCGTCCGAGGCCACGTCGGGCGTCCGGCCGACGGCCTCGGCGGATCGCAGCGCGACGACCAGCTCGTAGCCGGGCAGTACGCAGACGCTGAGCGCGCCCCCGGGCAGCTCGACGGCGGGAACCCAGGCCACCGGCATCCGCACCACCAGCGCTTCGGCGCGCTGACGCTCAGTCCCCGCCAAACGCCGGCCCGCGCCGCTGCAGGAGGTCGTGCAGTGTCCCTTGAATGGTGTCGCGCACCCGGTCGATGAGGTCGAGCACGAGCATGGGGTCCTCGGCGGCACCGGCACCGAACGTGTCGGTCGCGATGGGATCCCCGAACTCGATCATCCACTTCGAGGACAGCGGCACGAGGCCGAGCAGGCCGAGCCACGGGAACGTCGGCGTAACGGGCACGTACGGCAGCCCCAGCAGCCGGGCGAGCGGCTGGACGTCGGCGAGCATGGGATAGATCTCCTCGGCCCCGACGATCGAGCAGGGCACGATGGGCACCCCCGTACGCAGCGCCGCGGCGACGAAGCCGCCGCGCCCGAAGCGCTGGAGCTGGTAGCGCTCGCGGAACGGCTTCCCGATGCCTTTGAAGCCCTCGGGCCACACGCCGACCAGCTCGCCCCGCCGGAGCAGGCGCTCGGCGTCTTCGTTGCAGGCCAAGGTCACGCCGAGCTTGCGGGCGTACTCCCCCACGAAGGGAGTCGCGAAGACCAGGTCGGCGCCCAGCGGACGGAGGTGGCGGCGGGCAGGGGTCGCGTCGCGCACCGCGACCGTCGTCATCAGCGCGTCGACGGGGAGGGCGCCCGCCGGGTTGGCGACGAGCAGCGCACCGCCCTGCGCCGGCACGTGCTCCCCACCGAAGGTCTCGACCCGGAACCAGCGCTCGTAGAGCGGGCGCAGGGCGGGCAGCAGGACGGCCTCGGTGAGCTCCGCGTCGAAGCCGAACTCGTCGACGGCGTACTCGCCGGTGAGCCGACGGCGGAGGAACGCGAGCATCGGCGCGACGCGGTCCTCCCCGTCCGTCCCGCCCTCGTCGGCCGGAGGCACCGGCAGGGCGCTACCGGGAGGCCCGCCGGCCGTACGGGCCCGCAACGGGATGATCCGCGCTCCCGGTTCCCCCGCCACGGATTCTGCGGCAGCGTCCCTCGCTCGCGCATCGCTCGGCTCGATCACGGATTCTCCGCTCAACTCAGCAGGTCGGTCAGGGCACGCTCGGCCGAGGCGACCCAGGTCGGCGGCACCACCGGCTGCAGCCGGGCGGCGACGAAGTCGTCGAGGGTCGCGCGGGTGCTGTAGCGGGGACGGAAGCCGCCGATGGTGTGCAGCCGCCTGCAGTCGAGCACCCGGCCGTACGAGAGGAACGGCTCCTGATCTGTCAGGAGATCGGCGGTTCCGGCCCGCCGCAGGCTCTCGCCGAGCCAGCTAAGCAGGGGCCGCGGCAGCGGCAGCGTGGGCCGGCCCGCCCGCCGGGCGGCCTGTGAGAGCGTCAGCACACCGTCACCTGCGACGTTGAAGGTGCCTGCCAGCTCTCCTCGCATGGCGCGCCGTAGGACCTCCAGCGCGTCGCTCTCGTGCACGAACTGCAGGCGGGGGTCGTATCCGGCCGTGGTCGGCCACACCGGCAGCGAGAGGTAGGCGGCGAGGGGTCACACGAGGTCGGGCCCCAGCACGTCAGCGAGGCGCAGCAGGCTGACCGACGCGTCGGGCCGGCGCCGGGCGAAGCTGCGGGCGAAGCCCTCGATCTCGACGCAGTCCTGGGCGAAGCCGCCGCGCAGGCGGCCCTTCGGCTCCAGGTCCTCGCTGACCAGGGCCGGATCCCTGGAGGAGGAGAGGTAGACCGCACCGGAGGACTGCACCACGACCGTCCGCACCGCCGGTGTGTGCGAGCAGGCAGCCAGCAGCGCCATCGTCCCGAGGACGTTGACGTCCTTCATGGCCGCGCGGCCACCGACGGCCCCCGGGGTGGTCAGCAGGTCGAGATGCACGACCGTGTCGACGCGGTGCTCGTCCAAAACGCGCGACCAACCCGGGCCGCGGGGGTCGACGCGGACGAAGCGCGCACCAGCGAGGTCTTCGCGGGGAGTGACGGCGTCGGTGCCGACGACGGCCTCGACCCGCGGCTCCCTGGCGGCCAGTGCGGCGAAGCGGGCTGCGAGCGGGCAGGCGACGCTCGTCACCAGCACTCGACGACCCATCCCTCCTCCCGGGATCGGAGTGGCTCGCCTACTTCTTGTTGCGACGCTGGACGCGGGTGCGCTTGAGCAGCTTGCGGTGCTTCTTCTTCGCCATGCGCTTGCGGCGCTTCTTGATGACCGAACCCACGGGGTTCCCTCGACTCTGGCGTGCGGCGGGACGACGAGCGGCCACGCTACCCGGTGGGCGCCCCCGCGGTTCCGCTCATCGCAGGGGGTCGAGCCCGTGGAGCGGAAAGGCCGCCTGGCGGGTGGCGAGCACGACCCGGTCGATGGCGTCCCCCGGGTCGCAGCCCCGTGACCAGGCGTCGAACTCGCCCGTGCGGCCGTCGGTCATCCGCCCCGGACCTTGCCGGCGATAGCGTTGCTGCACGTGGCGGCGCCAGTCCTCGGGCACGACGCGGGTCGGCTCCACCGGCCGTCCGGCGGCCTCGGCGATCAGGTGGGCCCAGGCGCGGGGGACGACGTCGACGACCTCGTAGCCGCCGCCACCCAGGGCGATCCAGCGGCCGTCGGCGTGCTGGTGGGCGAGCTCGTGCAGGCGGGCGTACGAGGTCCGCTGCGCGTCGAC
The DNA here is from genome assembly GCA_030773555.1 of Actinomycetota bacterium. Classification (GTDB taxonomy): domain Bacteria; phylum Actinomycetota; class Actinomycetes; order JALYMT01; family JALYMT01; genus JALYMT01. The sequence goes on from JALYMT010000102.1 coordinate 8,972, forward strand.
GCTGAGCGCGAGATGGGCGAGCGGGTCGAGGAAGTGGCTGTCGCAGCCCTGCTGCGACACCAGCACCTGCGGGCCGAACTCCGCGAGTAGTGGGGGGACGACGGCGTCGAAGGCCCGCAACCAGGCCGCGTCACCGGTGCCCGGGGGCAGGGCGACGTTGACGGCGCAGCCTTCGGCGCGCGCTCCGCCGACGTCCTCGGCGAAGCCGGTGCCGGGAAAGAGGTAGCTGCCCGTCTCGTGCAGCGAGATCGTCAGCACCCTCGGGTCCTCCCAGAAGATGCGCTCGACGCCGTCGCCGTGGTGCACGTCGACGTCGACGTACGCCACCCGCTGCACGCCGGCCTGCAGCAGCCAGGCGATGGCAGCGGCCGCGTCGTTGTAGATGCAGAAGCCGGAGGCCGCGGCGGGCATGGCGTGGTGCAGCCCGCCGCAGATGTTCACGCCGTGCTGGGCGCGGCCCTCCCAGACCGCGCGCGCACACTGCACCGAGCCAGCCAGCACGCGCGCGGACGCCTCGTGCATGCCGGCGAAGACGGGGTTGTCGTCCGTACCGAGCCCGTGCGCCAGGTCGGTACGCAGCGGGTCGGCGCTGACCTCGCGGACCGCGGCGACGTACTCGAGGTCGTGCACGAGCCCGAGGAGCGCCTCGTCGGCCACCGGCGCGTCGGCGACGGTCACGTGCGGCAGGTCGAGCAGCCCGAGCTCGTCGGCGAGCCGGATCGTGAGGTCCACGCGCACCGGCGCCAGGGGATGCGAGGGGCCGAAGTCGTAGGCGAGAAAGGACGGGTCCCACACCACGTGCAGGGACTCACTCATGCCGCAACGCTACTTCCCCTCCTACGCTGCGACGGCCGCTGGCGCCACCGCCAACGCTCGGGTGATCAAGGCTTCGGTGGGGGTGAATTGCGCCGCCGAGTGCGGCCGAGGAGCGATGCATGCAGTTGCGACACCATCCGTACGGCTGGAGCAACTCGGTTGCCGCCCTGACAGCCGCTGCCGTCGCGCTGCCAGCGGGCTATGTGGTGTTTGCGCTGATTCTTCTCGCGGTGATCATGCAGTTCTCGCTGACCGGTGTCACCGCCCGTACGTGCTGGGTGTCTCCCCAGCCCTCGTTCGGCGGATAGCCGCCCGCCCCGCCCGCCTGGCATCATCGAACACGCCTTCGAGCGTAGTGGTCGTGCAGGGATGCTGGCGGAGCTGCCGCCCGGCCCGGAACTGCTCGCCGCGCTGCTCGCGGTCGAGCCCGCGGACCGGGATCCGGCCTCGCGAATCGACGCGATCGCCGGCTGGGAACGCATGGCCGCCTGGGGTGGCCGGGCGGCAGGTCGGCGAGCTCGCGGAGTTCGCCCGCGCCCATCCCGCCCCCGCCCCCGGGGGGAGCCGGGATTCCACGAGGAGCAGGGGCCGGTGGCCGAGTTCGCCGCCGAGGAGATCGCCGCCGCGCTGGCGCTCTCCCCGCGCTCGGCGGGCCTGCGGCTGGCCGCCGCG
>JALYMT010000103.1 GCA_030773555.1 Actinomycetota bacterium
GGGGCGACCACTGGGCGGTGAACATCCGCAATTAGGCATGTCACTGATCTCGTTGGTAGGGCCTCTCAAGTACCCTTGGGAGAGCCCCCGCCAGAGGCTTCGTCCCACAGACGGGAGCACTCATGGCGGAGAGCGTCCTCCTCAGCGACGCGATCGAGCAGTACCTGCGTCGGCGGGAGCGCGGTTCGAAGAACACCTACGCCCAGGACAAGGACATCCTGCGGCGCCTCCTTCGGGTGGGCGGCGACCTCCAGCTCCGCCACCTCACCCCCGCCCACCTGGAGCGGTACTTCTACGGCGGGCGCATCCGGGGCGAGGACTGGCGGGGCATGGCTGAGCTGGTCGGGGCTGTGACCTTCAACAACTACCGCTCGCGGCTCGCCTCGTTCTTCCGGTACTGCCGGGCCTCGGGCTGGCTGCGGGTGGACCCGCTGGTCAACGTCGACCGGGCGAGGGCGGTCCCGAAGGACAAGATGTACCTCAGCGCCGACCAGCTCCTGGCACTCCTCGGCGCGGCCCGCAGCCCCCGGGACCGAGCCTTCATGGCGCTGGCGATGAACACCGGCCTGCGGGCCTCGGAGTCGCCTCGCTGCGGGTGGGGCACCTCAACCTCGCCGCTGGCGCGCTGTCGGTGGAGATCCCGAAGACCTCCGACCGGGACGTCATGCCGGTGACGGCTGACCTGGACGCGGAGATGCGCGCCTGGCTCACCGCCTACAACCGCGCAGTGGGGCGGCTTGACTCGGAGATGTACCTCTTCCCGAGCAGGCAGGGCACGCGCTTCGAGTGGGTCACCGACCCGGACGGCGCGAGGCGCCGCACCCAGCGGTCGGGGGAGCTGCGGCCCTACGCCCGGATCGCCCACCCCGCCCTGATCGTGCAGCAGGCGGGCGCGCGCCTGGGCCTGTCCATGCGCGGGCAGGGGGTCCACCTGCTCCGCCGCTCGACGGCTCGGGCGTACTTGGAGATGCGCCGAGCAGCTGGCTACGACGGGGCGCTGCGGGAGACCTCGGCGCTGCTGCACCACTCCCGGTCCTCGACGACGGAGAGCTACCTCGGCCTCGACCCCGAGCGGGAGCGGAGGGTGTCAATCCCCTCTGAGCGTGTAGACGGGTTCGTCATGCTGCGGCCGGCTTGGCCGTGGTCTCGATCTTGTGTTGGTTCTCGTAGTCGATGGGGCTGATGCCGCCGCACCAGCCGTGCCGGCGGCGGGTGTTGTAGAACCCGTCGATCCAGCGGCCGACGGCGAGGCGGGCCTGCTCACGGGTGGCGAAGGCGTGTCGGTAGACGAACTCGGTCTTGAGGATGCTGTTGACCGCCTCGGCGGCGGCGTTGTCCAGGGCGCAGGCGACCCGGCCCATCGACTGGGTCACCCCGAGCCGGGCGCAGGCTGCGGCGTACTCGTCGGCGGTGTACTCCGACCCGCGGTCGCTGTGGAAGATCACACCCGAGACGTGCCCGCCGCGGGTGGCGGCGGCCATGCGCAGCGAGGCGGCGGTCAGTTCGGCGTCGTGGGAGGCCGACATGGCGTATCCGAGCAGCCGGCGGGAGAACAGATCGAGCACGCTGGCCAGGTAGAGCGGGCCCTGCCCGGTGCGGATCATCGTCACGTCCCCGACCCACACCGCATCAGGCCGACCGCGGTGAACTCGCGGTTGACCAGGTCCGCGGCCGCGGCCGGCTGCCCTGGCGGGTCAGCGACCGGCGCCGGCGCACCACCCGGGCCACCAGCCCCTGCTCGCGCATCAGCTCGGCGACGGTGTTCTCCGAGACCCGCCAACCGGCCTCCCGCAGCTCGAGGGTGATCCGCGGGCTGCCGTAGGTGCCCCCGGAGGCCTCGAACGCCTCCTGCACCGCCCCGGCCAGCTGCCCGCGGCGGGACGCCCGCAGGGTGGGCGCTCGGTTCCGGTGCTTGACGTACCACGACTCCGAGACGCCCAAGGCGCGGGGAGGAGACGCGGACCGGAACCTGGTGCTCGGCCCTGCAGGAGCTGATGAAGGCCGTCACGGTCACCGGCCCATCGCCTCGGTGACCCACAGAGCCACGGAACGCTTGAGGACATCACGCTCCATCTGCGCCTCGGCGAGCTCGCGGCGCAGCCGCTGCAGCTCGGCGCGCTCGGACTCGCTCAGCGCTCCCTCCGCGCCGGCGACTCCACGGGCCTGGCGGTCACGGGCGACCCAGTTGCCCAGCGTCCCCTCATTGATCCCCAGCTCCCGGGCGACCCGCGCGATCGGCTTACCCGACTCCACCACGATCCGCACCGCACCCTGGCGGAACTCCGGATCGAACTTCCTGCGTGTCTCTGACACCTGGCCCCTCCCTGAGGCTGGCGTCTACACGCTAGGAGGGGAGGGTCACTGGCTGCGGGCAGGACGATAGGACGAGGAGCCCGGCGGCGTCAGCCAGGCCGAGTTCGACCGGTGCGTCGCCGAGATCAAGGACTCGTCGAAGTGCTCGCCTCCCAAGGGCGTGGGTGAGCTCCTTGGTATGGAGACCCTGGGCTGGGTCAAGCGAGACGAGGCTCTCGTCGCCGCCTCATGTGGAGTGGGGCGAAAGCGGTGGACTGGTGAGGGACGAGCAACGGTTACATCACCAACCGCTCTGGGTCACGCCTAGCAGGTCTACGGAGACTCCGCGACCAGGAAACTCCCCTCCTGCGGCTGAGACGCCGAAGAGCCTCCTCCCGCGTAGGTCCGAAGACCCAGCGGGAGGGGGCTCTCGGGCGTGGGTCTCCTTCCAAGCTTGCCGGCTTGATCAGGAACCTACGCCCGTGCCTCCGTTTACACCCACCCTGGGACGCGACCGCTGCTCGTCGAGGACGCCGACAGGGTCGAAGATGGGTGCAGCGGTCATCGCGTGATGCTCCTTCGTCGGCACGGTGAGAGGTCCTTCGAAGGATCACGCGGTGACCGCCTACACGTCTACGAAGCCGACCCCAGCAGCCGGGCCGTACACCACCATCGCGGACGCAACTCCCGATCCCCTGCCTCGTCTGCCGGCGGCGTCACGGCTCGGGCCGCTGGGCGGGCCGCGGCGCCAGGGTAGAGCGCCTGGCCGATCACACCGCACGTCCAGCTCGTGGCGCCACGTGACGCCACCTGGCGCCCGAAACCGCCGAGCGGTGGACGACGCTCTGGTGACCGCCCTTCTGGCTGGGCGGACCTACGAGAACGCCGCGACGGCCGCGGGCTGCTCGGCCCGGACCGTCGACCGGCGCAGCGATCCGGCGTTCCGTCGCCGGGTGTAGAAGCTGCGCGCCGCGACGTTCACCCGCACCGCCGCTCTCCTGGTCGACGCGGCTGCCGAGGCCGTCGACCAGCTGCGCCACCTCATGCGCACTGCGGACAGCGACCCCGCCCGGGTCTCCGCCGCCCGAGCCCTCGTCACGCTGGCGCCGGTCTGGCGCGACGCCGTCGAGATCGAGGCCCGCCTGGCTGAGCTCGCCGAGCGCGTCGACCGGCTCACCACCGACCGTCCCCCAGCACCCCGAGGAGCAGCAGCCGATGACCAGCGCCCGCCACCGGCAGATCAGCCAGCTCGAACGCCAGCTGCACCCGCTGGATGACGCGGTCATCGACGAGCTCGCGGTCGAGCTCATGCACCACCTCACCAGCGTGGCCGTCGCCGCCGAGACGGCGCTGAACCGCGGCAACCACGCCGAAGCGCTGCCGCACCTGCTGTGGATGCAGCAGACGCTCGACAGCTTCGGCCCCGACCGCCAGTCCCTACCGGACGGCGAGGACGCCGGTCTCTTCCTCGCGCAGTTCCACCCCGACGACGCGCGCCACGACGCTCTGGCCGCCGAGTTCCGCGCCGCTCTGGACGCCCACGCCCGACCGACCTCCGACACGAAGGACTGAACCCGACCATGCCGTCCCGACGCCCCCCGACCACCGCGCCCGCCCCGCCGTCCCTGCTTGCAGCTCCTGGACAGTCCGCGCGGAGGAGGTGCAGCCGCAGCGACGGGGCCTCAACCGCGCGGCACAGCGCAGGCGCGCCGCGGGTGCAACGACGGCTGCAACGCCGACGTATCAAACACGGGCGGGAGCTGCACTTGTCTTCTAACGGCCGACGTGGCCGCCCTTGAAGGAGGCTCCTGCATGGACACCAGCTCCCCGGCCCTGATGCGCCGGCTCGTCGCACGTCTGTGCGCCGTGCTGGCCGCGGCTGCACTCGCGTTGGCGCCGAGCTCGGCGTACGCCGACGGCAGCGGCAACGGCGGCAACAACAACGACGGCGACGGGATCGTCAACGTCG
>JALYMT010000104.1 GCA_030773555.1 Actinomycetota bacterium
GCCTCGTCGAGAACCACGATCTCGAGGCTCTTCAGGCGCAGGGTGCCCCGGGCGAGGTGGTCGAGGGCACGTCCCGGGGTGGCGACGACGACGTCGACGCCGCGCTCCAGGGTCCGCAGCTGGCGCCCGATGGGCTGACCGCCGTAGATCGGCAGGACGCGAGCACCCAGGTCCCGGCCGTAGCGGTGCGTCGCCTCCGAGACCTGCACCGCCAGCTCCCGGGTCGGCACCAGCACGAGTGCCGTCGGCTCGACGCCCCGGCCGTCCTCGGCGAGCCGCTGCAGGACCGGCAGCGCGAACGCCGCGGTCTTGCCCGTGCCGGTGGCCGCCTGCCCGACCAGGTCGCGACCCGCCAGCAGCGGCGGGATCGCCACCCGCTGGATCGGGGTCGGCTCCTCGTATCCCAGGGCGGCCAGGGCGCGGAGCAGCTCCGGACGCAGCTCCAGATCGGTGAAGCCGATCGCCTCGTCGCCGGCTTCCCCTGTCATGCGGGCAACGCTACCCGGGAGGGAGCGCTCGGCCGGGAGAGGCAACCGCCGGACGCCGGACGCGCCGTCCGGCTAGCGTGCGCCGCGGCACCGATTCGTCAGGTTCGTCAGGCACGTCAGGAGGAGAACGTCGTGGCTTCGTTGTACGAGACTCTGGGTGGGGCTCCCGCCGTCCGCGTCGCGGTGGACGACTTCTACCGGCGGGTGGTGGGCGACCCGACGCTCGTGCCGTACTTCGAGGACGTCGACCTCGACCGCGTCAAGGCCCATCAGCGGGCCTTTCTGGGCGCGGCGCTGGGCGGGCCGGAGGGCTACGACGGGCGCGGCATGCGCGCGGCCCACGACTCCGTGGGCGTCACCGGGCCTGCTTTCGACCGGGTGGTCGACCACCTGGGCGCGACGCTGGAGAGCCTGGATGTGCCGGCCGAGACCCGCGGGCAGGTTCTCGCCGCTCTCGCTCCGCTGCGCCCCGACATCGTCACCGCCTGACGGCCCGCACCCCTGCCGCTGCAGGGGTCGAGGGAGTTAGGGTGGCCGCCCGAGGCCAGGAGGGGAGCACGGTGACCGACCCTTCGCATCGCCGGCACGTCGAGATCGAGGCCGACGGCCAGCTCACCGGGATCGTCGACGTGGAGCGCTTGGAGTCCGCGCCGGTCGTCCGCGCCGAGCTGCACGTCGAGTCGGGGCACCTGCCACCCGGATCCCGCGCCCGGCTGGTGGACGCACTCCTCGACTCCCCCGAGGCCGCGCACAGCGAGCGCCTCGAGGCGACGATCCCGCTGGGTGACGCCGAGATCCTCGCGCGGGTGCGCGAGCGCTGCGACGACGTCGAGACCCGCGCCGCGGGCGCCACCTCGCTGGTGGACGCGGAAATTCCCACGGCGCAATCCGCCGGACCCAGCGAGCAGGCCGGCCAGAACTGACCCGCGGCCCTGCTCGCCGCCGCGATGATGCTGGTCGCGAATCCGGCGACCGCGCACGCACCCACGCCCGCGCCCCGCCCGTTCAGCGCCCCCGTCGACGCATACGCCGCCTACTCGGTGGAGTCCGATTGCAGCAGCACGGTCAGGCCGGGCGTTCTCGCGGTACGCGACCAGATCCTGCTCCCGACCTACGGCGGCACCCGTTCCGACGTCTCGATGCTGCGCTCGTGCACCGCCGCGAACAGCGGGCACGAGGAGGGCCGGGCGCTCGACTGGATGATGGACGCCCGCATCGCCGCCGAGGCCGAGCACGCGCGCGCGTTGCTCTCCTGGCTGCTCGCGACCGACCCCGCCGGGCATCCGCACGCGATGGCCCGCCGCCTCGGCGTCATGTACATCGTGTACAACAACCAGGTGTGGCGCGCGTACGCGCCGGCGAAGGCCTGGCAGCCGCAGTACGTCAACGGCGTCGCGTGCGCCAACCTCGGCTCCTCGTACGCCACCTGGTGCCATCGCGACCACGTGCACATCTGGTTCAGCTGGGACGGGGCCAACAAGCGCACGTCGTACTGGCGCTAGGCCCGCCCGGCCGAGTTGCGGGACCAGCGCATCGGCGATGCAGTGGATCGCGCCCGCAGCGGGTGGTGCGCGCGGACGATGACCGGGAGGCGGACGTGGGCGAGGAGTTCTCCGAGGGCGACAAGGTCAAGTGGCGAAGCCACGGCGGCACCGCGGTCGGCCGGGTCGAGAAGAAGATCACCGAGGAGACCGAGGCGGGTGGCCGCAAGGTCAAGGCCTCCCCCGACGAGCCGCAGTACCTCGTGAGAAGTGACAAGAGCGGCGGCGAGGCGGTGCACAAGCCGGAGGCGCTGACCAAGGTCGAGTGACCCCGTCCGGTCATGCCGCTCCGCGGGCTCCCCGCCGGCTGACGCGCCGGCGGCCGGGCGCCGGGAGGGGTCGTGGGAGGCGAGGACGAGCGCGACCATCCCGAGGACGGCGAAGGCGCCCCACCAGAGCCGCCCGGTGACCCAGTGCTCACCGGGCAGCGCCCAGATCGGGACCACGGGAGCAGGGTCGAAGATGATCGTCCCGACCACGACGAGCAGCAGGACGGGACCCACGACCACCCCGGGGGCCTGCTCGCCTCTGCTCGCGAGCACCGCCGCGGCGCCGAGGGCCACGCAGGCCATCGCCGCCACTTCGACGGTGAGCCCCAGCACCGGCAGGACGGGCAACCGCCACGCCACCAGCAGGGCGGCCATGGCCCAGACCACGGACAGGATGGCGAGGCCCGGGATCACGACGGCTTGGCGACGTCGTCCCAGGCGCTCCGGCACGGCCGCGGTCAGCGGGGCGGCCGGATCGTCGAGCAGGTAGGCCGCACCGCCCGCCAGCGCCGCCGCCGCCACCCGCACCGCGTGCCAGCCGAGCTCCTCGGAGGGCCGCAGCGCGGCCAGGACGCAGATGCCCGCTGCGCCCGCCCCCGCTGGCAGCAGTGGCGGCCAGGGCACCGGCCCGAGGCGGATCACGGGAAGGTGAGGATCAGGGAACCCAGCGCGCCGATTGCGAGGACGGCGCCGGCGGCCAGCAGGCGCCGCCGCTCGACCGCGTCCCGGAGCAGGGCCGCCACGGCGGCCAGCCCTGACAGGCAGAGCGTGTAGGCGACGTACCAGACCGGCGACCCGTCGGGCACCCAGGCCCGCCACGCCCGGTTGTCCCGCAGCATCTCCTCGTACCACGGTGCATACGGGGCGATGAAGGCCCGCGGATGGCCGAGCTCGACGAACAGGAGCACCGCCGCCACCAGCGCCACCATCCCGAGCAGCGCCGACCCTCTGAAGGGCAGCCAACGGCCGACGGCGACGCCGAGCAGGGAGCCGCCGAGGGCGGCCACGGGGCCACCGGCCACGAGGATCGCGACGATGTCGAGCGCCGGCTCGTCCCGGAACCAGGCGACGCGCTCCCCCGTCGGAGGCCAGATCTCGCCGGTGACCACCCAGGCGAGGAGCCACAGCACGGCGACGGCGGCGGGCAGCAGGCAGGCCAGGCACAGCGCGGCGGTGCGGCGCACCGCCGGGACCGGAGCCGCGTCCACCAGGTCGCCGCTGCGCCGCAGTGAGGTCGCGAGCCGATGCGCGACGGCGAAGCCGAGCACGCCGAGGAGGAACGCCGGTACGACGCTAGCGCCGATGTGGATAGAGGACCTGTCGTCACCCGTGACGACGACCGTGAGGACGGTGAGCGCGACTCCCGTGAGGAACAGCGGGTGGCGGGCGAAGCGCCGGGTCTCGGCCCAGGCGAGGGCACGCAGGGTGTCGGCGGGCCGGTCGGCAGCTGGGACCGTCGCCCCGTGGGGACGAGGCCGTGGGGCCGTAGGGCGAGGGGATGGCGATCATGCCGCGACCTCCTTGTCGGTGGGAAGGGCACCGCTCAGGCTCGTGGAGTCCCCGAGCAGCAGCAGGTAGGCGTCCTCGAGGGTCGGCTCCACGAGGTCGGCGCCCACCGGCGGGTCGCCGACGTTGCGGATGCGTCCGGTCCCCGTACGCCAGGCGTGGCGGGCGCCGGGCTCACGCGCGGACGACAGCCAGACGTGTCCGGCCGCCAGGGCGACGAGGTCGGCGACGGGTCCCGTCGAAGTGCACCCGACCGCCGGCCAACACGACGACGCGCTCGCACAGCGCGGCGACGTCGTCGGTCTGGTGGGTGGAGAGCACCACCGTGCTCGTCTCCCCGGCGCGCGAGAGCAGGTCCCGCAGCCGGGCGCGCTGCTCGGGGTCCAGACCGGTGGTCGCTCGTCGAGCACGAGCAGGGCGGGCTCGCCCAGCAGCGCGGTCGCCAGCGCCAGCCGGCGGCGCTGCCCGCCGGACAGCGCAGGGATCCGTTTGGTCGCTACCGCCGCCAGGTCGACCAGTTCGAGCACCCGGCGGACCTCCGCGTGCCGCGGCCCGGGCTGGGACCACTCCTTGAGGATCGCGAGGTAGTCGACGAAGCCGAACGCCGTGAACCCGCGCGGGAACCCCGTTTCCTGCGGCAGGTAGCCCAGCGCGCGGGCGGATGGCGAGCCGACCCTCGGGAGCTGCCGGGTCGTGCCCGAGCACCCGTACGCTGCCTTCGTCGGGGGCGAGCACGGTGGCGAGGATCCGCAGCAGGGTCGTCTTGCCCGCGCCGTTGGGGCCGAGCAGACCCGTCACGCCACGGGTCAAGGCCAGGTCGACACCGGCCAGTGCCCGGCTGCGGCCGTACTGCTTGCCGACGCCGGAGAGCACGTTCGTCCGGTGGAACTCGGGCTTCCTGAAGGGGAGCGTGCGGTAGGGCCGACTCGGGTACGTGCGCCCCGACGTTCGCCGCCAGCGAGAGGAGCAGCCGGAATGAACGCTGCCACCGGGTACCGCACCCGCGGATCGAGCTCGTGAGCCGGGCAGCCGACCGGCGGGCCCGGCGGGTGACCCGGGCGCTCGGCGTCGTCAGTCTCGCACTCGGCGTCGGGCAGCTCGCCGCGCCCCGCGAGGTCGCCCGACGGGCGCGTGTCGACGACGTCGAGCAGGCATCCGAGGTCGTCTCCCTGGTCGGGGCGCGCCAACTCGTGCACGCCGCCGGCCTGCTGGCCGGGCGGAGCGGCTGGATCTGGACCCGGGTTGCCGGCGACGCCGTCGACCTGACGCTGCTGGCACACGTGGCGGGCTCGCGCCGGAGGAAGCGCCGGCAGCGCGCCAGGACCGCCACCGCCGCCGTCGCCGCCCTCACCGCAGTCGACCTCACCGCCGCCCTCGCGGCCGGGCGGGCGCGGACGACGGCGAGCCGGGTCGAGGCGAGCATCACCGTGAACCGGCCGGTCGGGGAGGTCTACGCCTGCTGGCGCGACATCGAGCGGCTCCCGCAGTTCATGGCCCACCTCGAGTCGGTGCGGGTCACCGGCGACGGTCGCTCCCGCTGGGAGGCGAAGGCGCCCCTGCGTACGAAGGTCGCGTGGGACGCGGAGATCGTGGCGGACCGGCCCGACGAGCTGCTCGCCTGGCGCTCGGTCGGCAACGCGGCCGTCGAGAACTCCGGCACGGTCCGCTTCGCGCCCGCACCTGGTGGGCGGGGCACGGAGGTGCGCGTCGAGCTGCACTACGCCGTGCCCGGGGGTAGGGTGGGCGCCACCTTCGCCAAACTGCTCGGCGAGGAGCCCGAGCGGCAGACGCGAGACGACCTGCGTCGGCTCAAGCAGGTCCTGGAGACCGGCGAGGTCGTCCGCTCCGAGGCCAGCCCCGAGGGCACCCTCGCCCGCCGCCAGCTCGGGCAGCGCCCCGCGCAGCCCGCCGCCTGACATCGGCCGAGGAGAAACCCCGATGCGCGCCACCTGCTGGATGGGCCGTAACTCGGTCGAGGTCCACGAGGTCCCCGACCCGAAGATCCTGAACGCGCGCGACGCGATCGTGCGGATCACCTCGACCGCGATCTGCGGCTCCGACCTGCACCTCTACGACGGGTACATCCCCACGATGCGCAGGGGCGACGTCCTCGGCCACGAGTTCATGGGCGAGGTCGTCGACGTCGGGGCGTCCGTCGGCAACCTCCGGGTCGTCGACCGGGTCGTCGTCCCGTTCCCCATCGCCTGCGGCAACTGCAACGCCTGCGAGCGCGACCTCTACGCGCTCTGCGAGAACTCCAATCCCAACGCGGGCATGGCCGAGAAGCTGATGGGCCACTCCCCCGCCGGCCTGTTCGGGTTCTCCCACATGCTCGGGGGCTACCCCGGCGGGCAGGCCGAGTACGCGCGGGTGCCGTTCGCCGACGTCGGCCCGATCAAGGTCGACGACGGGCTGACCGACGAGCAGGTCCTCTTCCTCTCCGACATCTTCCCCACCGGCTACATGGGCGCGGAGATGTGCGACATCAGCCCCGGCGACGTCGTCGCCGTGTGGGGCGCCGGGCCGGTCGGCCAGTTCGCCGTCGCCAGCGCCTTTCTGCTCGGTGCCGAGCGGGTGATCGCCATCGACCGGTTCGGCTACCGGCTGCGGATGGCCCAGCAGCACTCCGGCGCGGAGATCCTCGACTACGAGGAGGTCAACGTCGTCGAAGCGCTCAAGGAGATGACGGCCGGGCGCGGGCCCGACGCGTGCATCGACGCGGTCGGGATGGAGGCGCACCACTCGTCGGGGGCGCTGCACGCGTACGACCGGATCAAGCAGGCGGCGCGGCTGGAGACCGACCGGCCGCACGCGCTGCGCGAGGCGATCCTGAGCTGCCGCAACGGCGGCACCGTCTCCGTGATCGGCGTGTACCGCGGGATGGTCGACAAGTTTCCGCTGGGCCCGCTGATGAACCGGGGGCTCAGCCTGCGAGCGGGGCAGTGCCACGTGCAGCGCTACACGCGGCTCCTGCTCGAGCGGATCCGCACCGGCGAGATCGACACCAGCTTCGTCATCAGCCACCGGCTGAGCCTCGACGAGGCACCGAAGGGCTACGAGATCTTCAAGAACAAGCAGGACGACTGCACGAAGGTCGTCCTGACGCCCTGACCCGCTCCGCTCGCCTCAGCCCGACCGGTCGGGCTGGGGCGAGCCAGCCGTCTCGATGACGCAGAAGGGCGCGCCGGCCGGATCCGCGAGCGCCGCCATCCGGCCGTACGGGGTGTCGATGGCAGGCAAGCGCACCGTGCCCCCGCCCTGCTGGGCGGCGGTGACGGCGGCGGCCGCGTCGACGACGCCGAAGTAGACCAGCCAGTGGGGCGGCGCGCCCTCGGCCCCCATCATCGCGCCCATGCCCCCGAGGGGCGCGTCCTCGCCGGGCAGGGCGAAGGTCGCGTAGTCGGGCCCGGCGTCGGGCAGCGGCTCCGTGCGGTAGCCGAACACCGCGCGGTAGAAGGCGCGGGCGGGCTCGGGATCGGGCGAGCGCAGGTCCTCCCAGGTGAGGCCGCCGGGCTCGTTGACGACGCCGGCGCCGGAATGCGTCCCGGCCTGCCACACCCCGAAGCCGGCCCCGGTGGGGTCGGCCGCGAGGAACATGCGACCCAGCGGGCCCACGTCACCGGGAGGCAGCAGCACGGTGCCGCCGTGCTCGGTCACCGCGGTCGCGGTCTTGTCGGCGTCGTCGCTGGCGAGATACAGCGTCCACGCCGCGGGCTCGCCCGGCTGCTGGGGCCCGATGCCGCGGCGGCGGCACCGCCGGCCTCGGCGATCGCGTAGCCGCCGTAGTCCGCCTCGGTGTCCGCGTACGACCAACCGAGGACAGCGCCGTAGAACGCCTTCGCGGCGGCGACGTCGGGAGCTATCAGGTCGACCCAGCACGGCACGCCGGGCGGCCAGGGCGAGGTGCGGATGCTCATGCCGGCATCTCAGCGCCCGCGGCGGCCACTGTCCAGACCCCCGCACTCGCGGGCCGGAGGCAGCCAGCCGAGCCGGGGCGACAACACGACGCGACGAGTCCTGGGCAGAACCGTCCCCAGGGTGTGCCATGGACCCCATGGACCCCCATGGACCCCATGGACCCCACGAATTCCCTGGACGCGGTGGATTCCGGCGACCCCGACGGCTCCGACGGCTCCGGGGCGAGGCGGGTGGTCGTGGGCACGGGTCCGGTCGCCGCCGGCGACGTGGAGCGG
>JALYMT010000105.1 GCA_030773555.1 Actinomycetota bacterium
GTCGCGGCCCTCGGCGAGCCGCCGCCCGTCGTCGTCCTCCACCCGGAACGTCACCCGCAGGTGCGGCGGAACGCGGTCGAGCTGCCACGCGTCGCGCGGCACGACCACGCCGGTCATCCGACGCAGCTCGCGCTCGAGCGCGTCGAGCAACGGCTCGTCGTGCGGCGAGAGCCGGTCCAGGACGGCCCGCGCCGTGTCCGGAGCCGGCACGAAGCTCACCCGCAGCGACTTCGGCAGCGACCGGAGCAGCGCGGTGACCAGCTCGTGCCGCAGTCCGGGGACCTGCCAGGGGAAGTCGTCGGCGTCGACCCGGTTGAGCACGGAGAGCGGGACGTGGACGGTCACGCCGTCGGCGTCGGTGCCCGGCTCGAACTGGTAGCTCAGCGGCAGCCGCAGGCCGCCCTGCCGCCACACGTCGGGGTAGTCCGACAGCTCGACCGGCGCCTGCAGCAGCAGCTCCGGGGTGAAGGTGAGCAGGTCGGGGTGCGTGCGCTTCGCCTTCTTCCACCACGCGTCGAAGTGCCGCGCGGACACCACGTCGGCCGGGATCCGCGCGTCGTAGAAGTCGTAGAGGGTGCGGTCGTCGACGACGAGGTCTCGGCGCCGAGCCCGGTGCTCGAGATCCTCGACGTCGTCGAGCAGCGCCCGGTTGTGAGCGAAGAACGCGTGGGAGGTGTCCCAGTCGCCCTCGACGAGCGCGTGCTGCAGGAACAGCTCACGGGACAGTGTCGGGTCGATCCGGCCGTAGTCGACCTTGCGCCCGGTGACGATCGGTACGCCGTACAGCGTCACCCGTTCCAGCGCCACCGTCCCGCCGCGCTTCTTCTCCCAGTGCGGCTCGGCGTAGACCCGCGTCACGAGGTGCTGCGCGAGCGGCTCCACCCATTCCGGCTGGATCCGCGCGACCGTGCGCGCCCACAGCCGCGACGTCTCCACCAGTTCCGCGGCCATCACCCAGCGCGGCGGCTTCGCGAACAGCGCCGACCCGGGGAAGACCCCGAAGCGCGCACCGCGCGCGCCGAGGTAGTCGTTCTTCTCGGCGGTCTTGAGCCCGATGTGGCTGAGCAGTCCGGCCAGCAGCGCGGTGTGCACCCGGACCGGGTCGGACGGCGCGTCGTCGTAGGAGACGCCGAGGTTGCGGACGATCTGGCGGAGCTGGCCGTGCAGGTCCTGCCACTCCCGGACCCGCAGGTAGTGCAGGAACTCCGCCTTGCACAGCCGCCGGAACGCGCTCGACGACAACTCGCGCTGCTGCTCCTGCAGGTAGTTCCAGAGATTCAGGTAGGCGAGGAAGTCGGAGGTCTTCTCCGCGAAGCGGCCGTGCTTCTCGTCGGCGACCTGCTGCTTGTCGGCGGGTCGCTCGCGGGGGTCCTGGATCGAGAGCGCGGCGGCGATGACGAGGACCTCGCGCAAGCAGCCGTTGCTGTCGGCCTCGAGCACCATGCGGGCCATCCGCGGGTCCACGGGCAGCTGCGCGAGCTGGCGCCCGAGCGGGGTGAGGCGCTTGCGCGGGTCGGACTGCGCGGGGTCGAGGGCGCCGAGCTCGTGGAGCAGGTCGACGCCGTCGCGCACGTGGCGGCGGTCGGGGGCGTCGACGAACGGGAAGGCGGCGATGTCACCGAGCCCGAGCGCGGTCATCTGCAGGATCACCGAGGCCAGGTTGGTGCGCAGGATCTCGGGGTCGGGAAACTCCGGGCGGGAGGCGAAGTCCTCCTCGGAGTAGAGCCGGATGCAGATGCCCTCGGCGACCCGACCGCAGCGGCCGGCGCGCTGGTTGGCCGAGGCCTGCGAGATCGGCTCGATCGGCAGCCGCTGCACCTTCAGCCGGGAGCTGTAGCGGGAGATGCGCGCGGTGCCGGGGTCGATGACGCAGCGGATGCCCGGCACCGTCAGGGAGGTCTCGGCGACGTTGGTCGCGAGCACGATCCGCCGCCCGGGATGCGGGGCGAAGACCCGGTGCTGCTCGGCGGCGGACAGCCGGGCATACAGCGGGAGGATCTCGGTGTCGCGCAGCGCCATCCGCTGCAGCGCGTCGGCGGTGTCGCGGATCTCCCGCTCGCCGCTGAGGAACACCAGGATGTCGCCGGACCGCTCGGCGCCCAGCTCCTCGACGGCGTCGCAGATCGCCGAGGTCTGGTCGCGCTCGCCGTCCTCGGTGTCCTCGGTGTCCTCGCCGTCCTGGACGATGGGCCGGTAGCGGACCTCCACGGGATAGGTCCGCCCGGAGACCTCGACGACCGGGGCGTCGCCGAAGTGGCGGGCGAAGCGCTCCGGGTCGATGGTCGCCGAGGTGATGATCAGCTTGAGGTCGGGCCGGCGCGGGAGCAGCTGCTGGAGGTAGCCGAGGAGGAAGTCGACGTTGAGGCTGCGCTCGTGCGCCTCGTCCAGGATGATCGTGTCGTACGCCCGCAGGTCGCGGTCCCGCTGGATCTCCGCGAGCAGGATGCCGTCGGTCATGACCTTGACCAGGGTGTCCTCGCCGACCTGGTCGGTGAACCGCACGCTGTAGCCCACGGCTCCCCCGAGCGGGCTGCCCAGCTCCTCGGCGACCCGCTCGGCGACCGCGCGGGCGGCGATCCGGCGGGGCTGGGTGTGCCCGATGAGCCCCTGGACGCCGCGGCCGAGCTCCAGGCACATCTTCGGCAGCTGAGTCGTCTTGCCCGAGCCGGTCTCGCCCGCGACGATCACCACCTGGGAGTCGCGGATCGCGGCCAGCAGGTCGTCCCTGCGCGAGCTCACCGGCAGCACGTCGGGATAGCGAATGGCGGGCACGCCCGCGCGGCGCCGCTCCACCCGCCGCTGCGCCTTGTCCACCTCGGCGGCGAGCTGGGCGACCGCCGCCTGCTGCCTCTCGCCGTCGCGTCGCCGCCGCAGCCCCTCGACCCGGCGCTGCAGCCGGTGCGCGTCGCGCAGCATCAGATCGGGGAGGCGATCCCGCAGGTCGCGAAGCAGGGGCTCCCGGGTCGGCGTCGTCATCTGCTGGGTCAACATCGGTAGCCGGGCGAAGCTTCCGTAGCCCCTCCTCACCCCGCGGGGTGGATGCCCCGGAGCTTGTGGGCGAGCGTCATGGCGTCGTACGGGGCGCGGACCTTGACGTCGTTGTCGAAGTAGACGAACACCGGTCGCCCGGCAGGCAGCGGCGGCGCCGCGGGGCCGGCGAGGCGCGCTCCCGCGGGGTCGCGCCCGGCGTGCCACGCGCGCACCTTGTCGGCCCACGCGTCGAGGGCGGCCTCGGAGTAGCCGCTGACGTAGAGCTCCTGGTCGCCGTGCAGCCGCGCGTACGCGAAGTCCGACGTCTGGTCCTCGAGGAACGGCCACTTCCCGGCGGTGTCCGCGGTGACCAGGGCGACGTCGTACGCGCGCAGCAGCTCGACGAAGGCCGGCGTCTGGTAGCTGGCGTGGCGGACCTCGAGCGCGTACCGCAGCGGCCGGTCGGCGTCGGTGGTCGTCCAGGTGCGGTCCCGCAGCCGGTCGTCGTGGTGCTCGGCGACCCGGGCTGCGGCTGCCGTGGAGCGGGGCAGCAGGTCGAAGAAGCGGGCCAGCCGGTCGGCGGAGAAGCCGAGCATCGGCGGCAGCTGCCACAGGATCGGCCCCAGCTTGGGCCCCAGGGCGAGCACTCCGGAGGCGAAGAAGTTCGCCACCGGGGTCTGCACGTCGACGAGCTTCTTCATATGGGTCACGAAGCGGGGACCCTTGACGGCGAACACGAAGTTCGCGGGGGTCGCGTCGCGCCAGGCGCGGTAGCTGCTGGGCCGCTGCAGGGAGTAGAAGGAGCCGTTGATCTCGATCGAGTTGACCTGGCTGGCGGCGTACGCGAGCTCGCGCGCCTGTGGCAGCCCGGGCGGGTAGAAGCTGCGGCGCCAGCCGGCGTACGTCCAGCCGGAGATCCCGATCCGCAGGTCCGCCACGTCGGCACCTCCGGGCGCGGGAAGCGAATTCGGACGGGGGACTTGCCCATCCTCGGCGGCGATGGGCAGGCTGCGGTTCCTCGGACCTCCACCGCGGACGCCCTCGACCAAGGGAAGCACACATGATCTTCATCGTCGTGAAATGGACGATCCGCCCCGAGCACAGCGAGGAGTGGCTCAAGCTCGTCGACGACTTCACGACGGGCACCCGCGGCGAGCCGGGCAACCTCTTCTTCGAGTGGTCCAGAAGCGTCCACCGACCCGACCAGTTCGTCCTGGTGGAGGCCTTCGAGTCCCCGGCGGCGGGCGAGGCCCACGTGAGCTCCGAGCACTTCAAGACCGCGATGGCCTGGATGCCGGACGTCATCGCGCAGCAGCCGCAGATCGTCAACGTCGAGGTTCCTCAGGACGGGTGGGGCACCATGGCGGAGCTCGAGCCCCGCTGAGGATCGGTACGCCCCGATCTCCGGCAGGGCAGCGTCAGCGCCGGGCAGGCCGTGATCCCACGAAGTCGTGGGCCTCGGCAGCCAGGGTACGCCACGTCTCCCCGTCGCCGCTGACGACACTCAGCCACTCGCGCATCGGCCGTCCCTTCCTGGCGTCGAACGGCGCGCCGGTCCCCTCGCGATCAGGCCCGCGACCCGGTCCTTCGGAAGCTTGACGACGAGCCGGCCTCCGACGAGCATCGCGAAGATCGACCCGTTGACCTTCAGCGCCGTCGAACCGAAGCCGCGGCGACCGGACTCCGCGGGCGTGGTGACCCCTGGCCGGCCGGCGAACTCCTCGGCCAGCGCCTCGAAGTGCTTCTCGGGGGACGCGACGGGCTCCACGGCGGTCATTGGAGCGCGTCGGCCATGCGAGCACAAGCAACCCCGAGGGTTGCTCAGCTTGGCTGAGCGTCCCGCCAGGCCTGGTGGATCTCGGGCCGCAGCCGGCCCCGGTCGGAGACGGGCAGCCCGGCAGCACGAGCCCACGCGCGGAGCTCACGAATCGACGGCTCGGATCGCACCGGGCTGCCCGGGACCTCCCCGACGCCGATGCGGTCCACGGCCGGCGGCTCCGCCTGTGCCCAGGCGTGCGCCGCGGCCAGGTAGCGGTAGGTCCACTCCTCGGCCAGCTTGCGGCTCTCGCAGTACACGATCGGGATGGTGGGCCAGCGGATCTGCAGCTCGGCCAGGCCGTCGGCGACCTGGGCGGGGCGGACGTGGTCGATGGTGAACATCCGGGAGTAGCGGTCCTCGACGACCACGGCGGCGCGGGGCAGGGTGGCAAGCTCGGCGAGGGCGTAGCGCAGCCGCCCGCTGATGAGGCTGGAGACCAGGTCGGGCAGCGACTTGCGCTCCACGGCCGCCACGACCTGCCGGTCGCGGGTGACCGCGTAGTCGCCGCAAGACAGGCCACGGCGCACCGTGCTGACCTGTTGGCCGCTGAACTGGTACGGGTAGCGCTCGTGGGCATCGACCAGGATCTCCAGCTCGGCGATGCCGGCGGCCCGCGCGGTCGGCAGGCGGACGTCGGGTCGGGCTTGCTTGCGGGTTCGGGGCGACTGCCAGAACACCACCTCACGGCCACGGGCGCGGGTGAAGACGATCTGCGAGCGGTGTTCCCGGCTGCGGTCGGCGACCACGTCGATCGCGGCACCCCGACGGGCGCAGGCCCGCAGCGACACCCGCTCGACGATGTCCGGCTCGTCCGGCCAGTCCGTGAGCGGGAGGGGATAGCAGTACAGCGCGCTGGTCCGCGGCCAGGTGCCCTTGGTGCGGAACACCAAGCCGTTCCCGAGGGGCAGGCGCAGCAGGTAGGGCAGGGTGCTGTCCGGGTCGGGGTTGCGAGCGATCAGCAGCTCCATCCCGTCGATTCTGCCCGCCGCCGTTCCCGGCGTGGCCCTCCAGCGGTCACCCGGGTTCGAGTACGCCGCCAGCACGCGCGCGCCTTGTCGCTGTCGGACATGCCGCGGATCATCGCCAGTCCGCCCGTGAGCCGCAACAAGGTCAGGGCTAGTGGTCCCGGCCGCAAGTTCTTCGGGGTTCGAGTGCCGGCGGGAAGTCGGGGCTACTAGGGGCGCCGTCGCCGGGCAAGGGTCTGGGGCGATCAGGCGGTGTGCACGTGCTGGCGACTTCCTCGGCGGGTCACGCTGGACGCGCACATCGCCTGATCCACTGCGGCACGACGCCGAGGGACTTCCGGCGCGATCACTAGCGTCACGTGCGGAGTGAGGCCTCGTCGAGCTCGATGCCGATGACGTGCGCGACGCGGTCGAGGTCGGCGTCGTAGGCGAGTACCGCTGCTTCCCGGCGCCAGGCGACCGCGGCGATCATGCAGTCGGTCATGCCACGTGGGGTGACACCGACCGCGCGGCAGCGCCGGTAGATGCGGGCCGCGGCGTCGAAGTCGGCGGCGGCGTCGAACCGGAGCAGAGGGAAGCACAGCAGCAGGCGGCGCAGATCGGCTTCCCGCCGGTTGTTTCGAGCCCCGGCCAGCACCTCCATCGCGACCGGCTCGGTGACGGCGAGCGGTCCCTCGGTAGCGATGAGCTCTGCCAGGCGTTGATCAACCGTGCTTCCGGTGGCTCGGTCGTACTCCACCCAGGCGGAGGTGTCGGCCAGGATCACGCCGCGCCGTCGGGTGCGAGGTCGGCGGGGGGCTCCTCGATGGCGCGCGCTCCCCGCATCGCCAGAGCTTCCTCGCGAGTCATCGGCTGGCCGGCCAGGTGCCGGAGGGCGAGTTCGACGGCCTCGGTCTTGGTTCGGACGCCGTACCGGTCCATGATCGTCCGGACGTGGCTGTCTTCGATCTCGATGTTCGTGCGCATCCTGGCCATACACCTATCGTACACCGGTCGTGTAAGGTACGTGTACGAGGCGCGCTCGGTTGTCCTGGGCGTGCTGCCGGCTACGGCCGTCTAGGGCAGAACATCAGCGGAGCGCCTCGGTGGGGGCGCCGAGGTTCAGGCGCATCGTGAGCACGTCGCGCCGGCGGAAGCCCAGGGCGTTGTAGAGCGAGACACCCTCGGGGGTGGCGACGAGCTCGACGATCTCGGCCGAGGTGTCGCGGGAGAACCACGCCAGCAGCGTCAAGCAGGCCCGGGCGTGCCCACGGCGACGGCGCCGTGGATCAGTGGCGATGCTGAAGACGTGTCCGCGCACTCCGCCGAGCCCGCGCGGCCCTGGTGCTCTGCATCGCAGATGCCGGCGGCCGCGCTCACCACGCCCAAGCCAGGCTCCTCGACGACAAAGGCGGCAAAGGTCGCGGTCCGCTCGAGCCGGTCCCTGAACCAGGCGTCGGCGGCAGCGCACCAGGCGGCGTCAGGACCACCGACCGGGGTGCCCATGCCCTCGAACATGAGCGCGCGCAACTGCACCAGAGCGGCCGCATCCTCGGGACCAACGCGTCGCACCCACGAGGAGCGACCTGAGGTTGCGCTACCAGTCATCGGCCCGATCTGCGTGACGGTCGCCGGAGCTCGGCTCCCCCTCCGGCCGTCCCCGGTGAGGGATCCACTGCGGGAAGCTTCGCTCATGGCGAGCAGGAGTCGCCCGGTGTCGCCCGTCCGTCCCGGCACCAACAACAGTAGCGTCACCTGGTGTCCGAGCTTGCGCGTCGCGCGGTCTTGTCGCACTTCTCGTGGAAGGACGGGCAGGCTGACGTCTGGCGCGTCTTCGCCGACGCCGAGGCGCTGCCGCTGGTGGTCGCTGGCCTGGTCGCGCCGTGGGAGAGGGCGGGCGTCACCCACGTTGTCGGCATCGAATCCCGCGGTTTCCTGCTCG
>JALYMT010000106.1 GCA_030773555.1 Actinomycetota bacterium
CCACGGGCGGGCGCTGCTGACGGCCGCCCTGCGGGAGTCGCCTGACGGGCGGCTGCGGCTGTGGGCCCACGGCCGCAGGGCGCCGGCCGCCGCCTGGGCGCGCTCGATGGGCTTCGAGCAGATGCGCGAGCTGTGGCAGATGCGGCGCGCGCTGCTCGCCGAGTTGCCCGACGCGCCCCTGCCGCCGGGAGTGACCGTACGGCCGTTCGTGCCCGGTCACGACGACGAGGCCTGGCTGGCGCTGAACCGCCGCGCCTTCGCCGGCCACCCGGAGCAGGGCGCCTGGACCGCCGCGGACCTGCACCGCCGCATGGCCGAGCCGTGGTTCGACCCGGCCGGTTTCTTCCTCGCCGAGCGGGACGGCCGGCTGGTCGGCTTCCACTGGACCAAGGTGCACGCCCACGACGACCAGCACGAGCCGCACGAGCCGCACGAGCCGATCGGGGAGATCTACGTGCTCGGCGTCGACCCGGGCGAATCGGGTGGCGGGCTCGGCCGGGCCCTCGCGGTCATCGGCCTGCGGGAGCTGCGGGCGCGCCGGCTGCCGGAGGCGATGCTCTACGTCGAGGCCGGCAGCACCGCGGCGATCCGGCTCTACACCTCCCTCGGATTCACCCACTGGGACACCGACACGATGTTCCGGCGCGGTTGACACGACCCGGCTCACCCGTGGGGGCACGTTCACCGGCTGTTCACCCAACTCCGGGGGGTGCGTCACCTGCCCGCCCTACCGTCGGGAGCAGTTCGAGGGCACATCTCTCCCGAAGGGACCTTCGTGAAGCTTCAGCGGTACGGACGGATCGCCACCGCCACCGTCGTCAGCGCGTTCGCGCTCGCCGCGTGCGGCACGGACGACAACACCGCCCCGGAGGCCGCGGCGAGCCAGGCCGGCCGGGCCTCGAGCGCCGCCTCGAGCGCCGCGTCGGGCGGCGGCACCTCGGGCGTGACCTGCCCGCCGGGGGGCGGCACCCTGAACGCCGAAGGGTCCAGCGCGCAGGGCAACGCCATGGACCAGTGGAAGGCCGACTTCAGCAGCGCCTGCTCCGGAGTGACGATCAACTACAACCCCACGGGGTCGGGTGCGGGCATCAAGAGCTTCACCCAGGGCAACGTGGCCTTTGCCGGCTCCGACTCCCCGCTCAAGCCCGAGGAGGCTGCGGCGGCCAACGAGCGCTGCAAGACCGGAAAGGCGGTCAACCTGCCCATGGTCGTCGGCCCGATCGCGGTCGCGTACAACCTCGACGGCGTCGAGGACCTGCAGCTCGAGCCGGCCACCATCGCCGGCATCTTCGGCGGCAAGATCAAGAACTGGGACGACCCGGCGATCAAGGCGGACAACCCGGACGCCTCGCTGCCCACCGAGCCGATCACCGTCTTCCACCGCAGCGACGAGTCGGGCACGACCGAGAACTTCATGAAGTACCTCTCCGGTGCCGCCAAGGGCGCCTGGCCGTACGAGGCGGCCAAGTCGTGGCCCGCCGGGGCCGGGGGGCAGGGCGCGGTGAAGTCCGCCGGCGTCGCCGACCAGGTGGCCGGCACCGACGGCTCCATCGGCTACATGGAGCAGTCCTTCGCGGAGAACAAGGACCTGGGCGTCGCGAAGGTCGGTGTGGGCTCGCAGTTCGTCGAGCTCACCGGTGAGAGCGCGGGCAAGGGAGTGGAGGCCGCCGAGCAGACCGGCTCGGGCAACGACCTGTCCCTCAAGCTCGACTACGCCACCACCGAGCCCGGTGCCTATCCGCTCGTCCTCGTGACCTACGAGATCACCTGCGAGCGGGGCCTGCCGGCCGAGCAGGCGGCGCTGGTGAAGTCCTTCCTGACCTACACCGCCAGCTCGCAGGGCCAGCAGGCGATCGCCGCCGACCAGGGCTACGCCCCCCTGCCGGCCAGCATGCGGCAGCGGGTGCAGAAGGTGGTTGCCTCCCTGTCCTGACCCGACCTCCCGACCGGCGTGCTGCGCCGGGCGCCCGAGCTGGCACGCCAGGGGCGCCCGGCGCCTCACAATGAGCGGCGGCCGCCAGCCCTTCCCTCGACCTCGACGCCTCGGAGCCCCGCATGACCACGATCGACGAGCGCCCAGCGGCACCCCCCGGGGTGCCGGGGGGCTCAGCCGTCCGCCGGGGTGATCGAATCTTCCGCGCCCTGTCGAGCGGATCCGGCATCTTCCTGCTCGTCATCATGGCCGCCATCGCGCTCTTCCTGGTCACCCAGGCGCTGCCCGCCCTGCGGGAGAACACCGCGAACTTCTTCACCACCAGGGAGTGGGACGCCTCCGGCCCCGAGCCGCGCTTCGGCATCGCGGCCCTCGCCTGGGGCACGGTCGTCGGCTCGATCCTCGCGCTGGTCCTCGCCGTGCCCGTCGCCGTCGGCATCGCCCTGTTCATCTCGCACTACGCGCCGCGGCGGCTGGCCGGCCCCCTGGGCTACGTCGTCGACCTGCTGGCCGCCGTACCGTCGGTGATCTACGGCGCGTGGGGGCTGCTGTTCCTCGTGCCGCGCCTGGTGCCGCTGCACCGCTGGCTCAACGAGCACCTCGGCTTCGTGCCGTTCTTCGGCGGGCAGATCACCAACGCCCGCACCCTGTTCACGGTGGGCATCGTGCTGGCGATCATGATCCTCCCGATCGTGGCGGCGGTCACCCGGGAGGTCTTCCTGCAGGTGCCCCGCGCCCACGAGGAGGCGGCGCTGGCACTCGGGGCCACCCGCTGGGAGATGATCCGCACCGCGGTCCTGCCCTTCGGCCGCCCCGGCATCATCAGCGCGTCGATGCTGGGGCTCGGCCGGGCGCTGGGCGAGACGATCGCCGTGGCGCTCGTGCTCTCGCCCGCCTTCGTGATCAATCCGCGCATCCTCGAGGCCGGCGGCATCACCTTCGCGCAGAACATCGTGCTGCGGTTCAGCGAGGCCGACGAGGTCGGCGTGGGGGCGCTGATCGCCTCCGGGCTCGTGCTGTTCATCATCACCCTGCTGGTGAACATGGCCGCCCGGATCGTCATCGCCCGCCGGGCGGCCTTCTCCGGGGCGAGCGGATGAGCACCGTCCTGCAGAGCCCACCCACCCTCGGCCCCGCGGTCGAGGTCCGCCCCGCCCTGCCCCGACTGGCGCCGTGGGCGATCGCGGGCGTCGTGGCCGCGGTGCTCGCCGCCCTGTTCCTCCTCACCGACCTCGGCGGCCGGGCGATCTTCGTCGTGCTCTTCGTGCCGCTGTTCGTCGCCGCGCTCACCGCCGTCTCCGCCCGGGTCGAGGGACGCCGCCGCGCGACCGACCGGCTGGTGACGGCCCTGGTCTACGGCTGCTTCGCCCTCGCCCTGCTCCCGCTGGTCTCGGTGCTGGGCACCACGGTCGTGCGCGGCGTCGGCCGGCTCGACCTGGAGTTCCTCACCCACTCCATGAACGGCATCACCTCCCGCAACCCGGGCGGGGGCGCGTACCACGCAATGGTCGGCACCGTGCAGCAGGTCGGGCTGGCCACGGTGATGGCGGTGCCCATCGGGCTGCTGACCGCGATCTACCTGGTCGAGTACGGCCGGGGCCGGCTGGCGCGGGCGGTGACCTTCTTCGTCGACGTCATGACCGGCGTGCCCTCGATCGTCGCCGGCCTGTTCATCTACACGCTGTTCATCTTCCTGCTCGACTTCACGTACGCGGGGATCTTCGGGGCGCTCGCCCTCGCGATCCTCATGCTGCCGGTGGTGGTGCGCTCGGCGGAGGAGATGTTGCGGCTGGTGCCCAACGATCTGCGCGAGGCCTCGTTGGCCCTCGGCGTGCCCCGCTGGCGCACGATCCTCAAGATCGTCGTGCCGACGGCCTTCGGCGGCATCATCACGGGAATCATGCTGGCCATCGCCCGGGTTACAGGAGAGACGGCGCCGCTGCTGCTGACCGTCTTCAACACCGACGTCATCAACTTCAACCCGTTCTCCGGGCCGCAGATCGCGCTGCCGCAGTACGTCTTCAACGAGATCGGCAAGGGGCTGCGCACCTCGCAGCCCCGCGTCTGGGCCGGAGCACTGACCCTGATCCTCATCGTCATGCTGCTCAACCTGGCAGCCCGCCTCATCGCCCGGTGGAAGGCCCCCGCTCGGACCAGCAGATAGGAAGCCTGACCTCTCATGGCCAAGCGGATCGACCTCGCTGACCTGAACATTTACTACGGCGTCTTCAAGGCCGTCGAGGACATCTCGACGACCATCGAGCCCCGCTCGGTCACCGCCTTCATCGGTCCCTCGGGGTGCGGTAAGTCGAGCGTGCTCCGGGCGATCAACCGGATGCACGAGGTCATTGCCGGGGCCCGGGTCGAGGGCAAGGTGCTCCTCGACGACGAGGACGTCTACGCCCCCGGTGTCGACCCCGTCGGGGTGCGCCGCATGGTCGGCATGGTCTTCCAGCGCCCCAACCCGTTCCCCACCATGTCGATCTACGACAACGTGGCCGCCGGACTCAAGCTCAACGGCATGAAGCGCAAGAAGGATCTCGACGAGACCGTCGAGAAGTCGCTGCGCGGGGCCAACCTGTGGAACGAGGTGAAGGACCGCCTCGACCGCCCGGGAGCCGGCCTGTCGGGCGGGCAGCAGCAGCGGCTGTGCATCGCGCGCGCGATCGCCATCGAGCCGCAGGTGCTGCTCATGGACGAGCCCTGCTCGGCGCTCGACCCGATCTCCACCCTGGCCGTCGAGGACCTCATCGGCCAGCTCAAGGAGACCTACACGATCGTCGTGGTCACCCACAACATGCAGCAGGCCGCGCGGGTGAGCGACACCACGGCGTTCTTCAATCTCCCCGGCCCGGGCCGGCCCGGCCAGCTCGTCGAGATCGGCGACACGCGCCGGATCTTCCGCAACCCGACCGAGCGGGCCACGGAGGACTACATCTCGGGCCGCTTCGGCTGATCCGCACGGCGGTGCTCCGGCGGCGATGCTAGACATCGGCGGAGCGACCCGACAGGCTGCGCCCGTGGCGATCCTCGAGGTGTCGGGTGCGCGCAAGACGTACCGGCGGTTCCGCAAGCCGCCGGAGCGGGCGCTCAACGGGCTCGACCTGTCGGTGCCCGAGGGCGGGGTGTTCGGCTTCCTCGGGCCCAACGGCTCAGGCAAGACGACCACGATCCGCATCCTGCTCGGGCTGATCGCCGCCGACGAGGGGCAGGTGCGCGTCCTGGGGCAGGACGTGCCCCGCGGCCTGCCGACCGCGATGCCCGATATCGGTGCGCTCGTCGAGCTCCCACAGTTCTTCCCCGGCTTCAGCGGACGCGAGAACCTCCGGCTGCTCGCCCGCGTTGCCGGCCTGCCCGAGAGCCGCGTCGAGGAGAGCCTCGACTACGTGGGCTTGCGCGAGCGCGCGCACGACCGCTTCAAGGGCTACTCCCTCGGCATGAAGCAGCGCCTCGGCATCGCCGGCGCCCTGCTCAAGTGGCCCCGCCTGCTCATCCTCGACGAGCCCACCAACGGCCTCGACTCCGGCGGCATCCGCGAGGTGCGCGACCTGATCCGCAACCTGGGCCGCGACGGGCACACCACCGTCTTCCTGTCCTCGCACCTGCTCGGCGAGGTGCAGCAGGTCTGCGACCGGGTGGCGATCCTCGCCCGCGGCGAGTGCGTCACCAGCGGACCCGTCGCCGACGTGCTCGCCTCCCGCGCGCCGGCCCACGCCCGCGTACGCCTCGCCGACCCGACGGCCGGCGCGGCCGTGCTGACCGCAGCCGGCCTCACGGTGATCCCGGCCGACGGCGCGCTGCTCGTCGAAGGTGCCTCCGATCCGGCCCTGGTGACCCGGCTGCTCGCCGAGCGGGGGCTCTACCTCTCGGAGCTGACTCCGACCGCCGTCGACCTGGAGTCGGTCTTCCTCAGCCTCACCAGCGACGCGCCGCCCGACGCCCAGTCCGGCGGCCTGCCCACCGTTCCGCAGCAGACCGAGAGGTCAGCCCGATAAGCACCGTCGTCTCCTCGGCACCGGCGTCCACCGACCCGCAGCCGCCGGCCGCCCCGCCGCGACTGGGCGGGCTGTTCCGCGCCGAGCTGCGCCGGCTGCGGCTGCGCCGGCTGCTCGTCCTCTTCGTCGTGGGCTACCTCGGCCTGCTGCTCGCCGGCCTGGCCCTCGTCTTCACCCAGCACTCCCGCGACGACGCCGGGGCACGCGCCGAGGCGCAGGCCCGGTACGAGCAGATCCTCGCCGACTGCGAGCGCTACCAGCAGGAGAGCCCGGGCCCGCCGGAAGGCGCGCCCGAGGGCTTCGAGGAGCCGCCGTGCGCGGAGCAGGTCCCGTCGGCCGACCAGATGTATCTCGACCCCCGCTTCCGCGTCGTCACGCAGCTGCCCGAGCTGATCCTCGCCTCGTCGGTGACCTGGGCGATGGTCGCCTTCCTCGTGGGCGCCAGCGCCCTGGGCGCCGACTGGTCCTCTCGCACCCTGCCCGCGCTGCTCACCTGGGAGCCCCGGCGTTCCCGGGTGCTGCTGACCAAGCTCGCGGCGGTGCTGCTCGCGACCGGGCTGGTCGCCGTGCTCGTGCAGGCGATCACCTTCGCCGCCGGCTGGCTGCTCGGGTCGCTGCGCGGCACCTTCGAGCGGGCGCCGGCCTATTCCGACGCCCCGCCGATCGCGCCCAACGTGTGGGAGCTGATGCTCCACCAATCGGGGCGGGGCATCCTGCTCGCGCTGATCACCGTCACCATGGGCTTCGCCGCCGCCGGCTTCTTCCCGCGCCACCGCCGGCGCGGTCGGCCTCGGCTTCGCGTACTTCATCCTCGGGGAGTTCGGGCTCCGCGGGCTGCGGCCGCAGTGGCAACCCTGGCTGTTCACCAGCAACGTCGGTGGTCTGCTTCAGCCGGGTGGCCTGCACCTGCAGCTGCTCAAGCCCGGCTTCAGCTACAGCGACGGCGTGGTGAACGAGCAGTCCTTCTACAACGTGCACCTGAACAACCTCGAGGCCGGTCTCTACCTGGCCGGGGTGGCCGCCGGCGTGCTCCTGCTCGCCCTGCTGCTCTTCCGCCGGCGCGAGATCGTCTAGCTTCCTTTCCGGGCTGTTCTTCGAGCTCGAGATCCCACGACCGCCCCACCGACGACGGCTACGGCCCCGGCAGGTAGCAGGGCGGCCAGGACGACAAGTTCGACCGGCTCCTCGTTCCGTACGACGATCAGAAATCGTGCGGCGACCAGCGTGGCCAGCAGCGGCCCTGACAAGCCCGCCACGATCCCCTCCGGGACGGGAAGCGAGCCGCGACGCCGTCCTCGCCGGGCGGTGCGGGCCACACCAAGGCCCCCGCCGGCGAGGACGCCGGCGCCGGCGAGGGGGCCAGCCCCGGTAGTCACTCCTGCATCGGCAGGGGTGGCCAGGATGGTGGTGGCGAGGGTTCCGAATCCCAGGATCGCGACGCCGACGGCCGAGACGACTGCTCCCCTCAGCGCATTGGCGGCGTCGAACCGGCGACCGGCCTTTCCCGTGTGGGACGAGGGCGGCACAGTCGTCGTGCCGGGCGGATCAGGGGTGGGCGCCGGCGGAGTCGCGCAGGTCGGCGGCGCTGGGCCGGCCCGAGACCCGCGCGCAGTGCGCGCAGCAGAAGAAGCGGCCGTCGGCCTCGACGCCGTGCCCGACGACCTTCACTCCGCAGTTCTCGCAGACCGGCGCCAGCTTGTGCACCGCGCACTCGAAGCAGTCGAACGTGTGCACCGCACCCGCCGTCCGCACCTCGAACGCCATCCAGTAGTCGTTGCCGCAGACCTCACAGACCGCCACGGGCCCCTCCTCGTCGTTGTTTCCGTCGATGCCGTCGTCGATGCCGTCTTCGATCAGTCCGCGCGGCGGTCGAGTGCCGCGAGGTCGTTCAGCTGCTCGTCCAGCCACCTGCTGACGTCGTTGCCGCGGACGACTTCCGCGGCCGCCTCGTGCAGCGAGCGGCGCCGCTCCGCCGGCATCGTAAGCGCCTCGTAGAGCGCGTCGGCCTGCTGCTGGATGTCGAACGGCTCCAGGGTGACGGCGAAGGAGCCGAGCTCGGCGTAGGCGCCGGTGTTCTCCGACAGGGCGAGCACCGAGTCCGGCTTGCCGACGACGGTCACCTCCTTGGCCACCAGGTTCATGCCGTCGGCGAGCGCATTGACCATGAGGACGTCGCAGAGCGTGTACGCCGCCACCGCGAGCGGCAGGTCCTCGACCAGACGCAGCTCGACCGGGCGGTAGCCCGAGCGGGCGTAGCGGGCGCCGATGCGGGCCACCTCGGCGCCGATCGCCGACAGGTAGTCGGAGTACTCCAGCACGTCCTGGCGGCTGGGCTGCAGCAGCGCGAGGAAGGTGACCTTGCCGACCAGCTCGGGGTGCTGCTCCAGCATGGCGGCGAAGGCGCGGAACCCGCGGACGATGTTCTTCGAGGGGTCGGTGCGGTCGACGCGCAGTACCAGCTGGCACTCCCCCGGCTCGAGCAGCTCGTCGTGCAGCTGGCGGGCCTGCGAGACGACGGCATCGCTGGCGGCGAGCTCCTCGAACTGCGCCACGTCGATGCTGATGGGGTAGTGCCGGGCGCGGACCGTACGCCCGTCGACGTCGACGGTCATCTCCTCGAGGTCCACCGACAGGCCGAGCAGCTCCTGGGCACAGAGCAGGAAGTTGCGGGCGAAGTGCACGGTGTGGAAGCCGACGACGTCGTTGGCCAGCAATCCCAGCAGCAGCCGCTCGCGCATGTCGCTGGGCAGCACCCGCCACATGTCGGGGCTCGGCCAGGGGATGTGCACGAAGTGCAGGAGCTGCACCTCGGGGCAGGCCGCACGCACGGTCCCGGCCACCAGGTAGAAGTGGTAGTCCTGCAGCATCACCAGGGCGCGCCCGCCCTGGGCCCGCACCTGCTCCACCACCGCGTCGGCGAACAGCTCGTTCACCACGACGTAGCCCTGCTCGAACGCGTCCCGCTCCCGGCGGGTGATGTCGGGCGCCTTGGACAGGCCGTACATGCTGTGCTGCAGGAACCACAGCAGCGGATTGGCGATCACGGTGTAGAAGTCGTCGTGGGCCTGCTCCGGCACGTCGATCAGGCGCACGTTCATGCCCGTCGGGCCGTCGCCGTGCTCGAGCAGCCGGGGCTGGCCGGTGAGGCTGACCCGCACCGGGCGGGTCCCCGCCTCCTTCTGCACCAGGCGGTCCTCGTCGGTGGAGGCGGCGCAGATCCACACCAGGTCCTCGAGGTGCTCGGCGATGCCGGCGAGCGCGGTCACCAGGCCACCGGCCCCGCGGCTGGCCACCCGGCCCCCGCGCCCGGGGCGGAAGCTGACCGGCCCGCGGTGGGAGAGGACGATGACGGGCGGGGTGGGAGTCGGCGACGTCATGGCCGCGACCTACCCCGTGGGGAGGACCGGGAAGCAGTCGCGTGCCCGGCGCCCCCCGCGCCGGGCGCGCTGCCTGCAGTATCGACCGACGGTGCGGCGGAGTTGAGCACGCCGGCGAGCTACCTGGCCGCGCCCGCGCGCTGGGCGACGAGCTCGGCGAGCCGCTCGAGGGCCTCGCCCAGCAGGCGGGGCACGTCCTCGTCGGCGCGCCCGTGGGCGGCGAGCGGGTGGCGGCCGCGGAACGACAGGTGCAGATTGGCCTCGCTCTGCCGGTCGTCGAGGGCGTAGAGCTGCAGCCAGCCGGAGTACTCGTCGCGGCCCCGGTCACCCCACTCCAGGCGCATCTGGTCACCCTGGGCGCGGAACAGCCCGTCGACCTCTCCGGCGGTCTCGGTGTGCACCGCCACCACCTCGGGGCCGGCGTGGTGGGGCTGCATGCCGGCCGGCAGCCACCCGCCCAGCGCGTCGAGGTCGCTCGCGACCTCGAAGACGCGCTCGCGCGGCGCCGGCATCCGGTGGGTCTGCTCGTACTCAGTCATGCCCGCGCCCGTACCCTCCCCCACCGTCGCATACGCGGGCCGCGATCGCGTCGGCGAAGCACTCGGCAGCACCGGGTGCGGTCCGCAGGAACAGCGAGGGCTCGGTCAGCTCGAGCTCGAGCAGCACGGGGCTGCCGGCGGCGCCCGGCACCAGGTCGACGCGGGCGTAGAGCAGCTCGGCCCGCGGACAGGGCAGGGCGTCGAGGACGTCCTCGGCCAGCTCCCGCTCGGCTGCGCTCGGCTCCCGGGCCTCGATCGTCTCCTCGGCGTACAGGCCGGGAAGGAGCGCCCCGCCCGGACGCAGGATCGCCCCCTTGCGGATGGCGTGGGAGAAGCGGCCGTCGAGGAACAGCAACCCCGTCTCGCCCGCCTCGTCGACCGCGCGCAGATACGGCTGCACCATCACCAGGCGCCCCTGGGCCTGCAGGGCGGCCACGTGGGCGCGGGAGGCGTCCTCCTCGTCCGGGCGGTAGCGCGCGGTGTCCTTCGATCCGCCGGAGACCGCCGGCTTCACGACGTGCTCGACGGCCGGCACCTCGTACGCGTCGCCCGGGCTGACCCAGGTGGTGGCGACGACGGGCAGGCCGGCGGCGGCGAGCTCGCGTAGATAGGACTTGTCGGTGTTCCAGGCCAGCACGTCGGCGCCGTTGAGCACCCGGGGCAGGCCGGCCGCCCACCGGAGGAAGGCATCCCGGCGGGGGTAGTAGTCCCAGGTCGAGCGCACGACGACGAGGTCGGCCTCCTCCCAGCCGGCCGCCGCGGGGTCGGTCCAGACGGCGGGAGACGCGGACGCGCCCCGGGCCGCCAGCAGGGCGACCAGGGGCACGTCGTCGACGTCGAGGTCGGGCACCTCGGCGCAGGTGGCGAGCAAGACGAGCGGCGAGTCTCGGCCGCCCGCGGCTTCTCTCGTCAATCGGTGGGCTCGGGAGTGCCGGCCTTGGGATTGACGTCTCCGGGCGTGACCTTCTCGCCGGGGTCGACGGGCACGAGGCCGGGGTCCTCCAGCGACTCGGGCAGCCCTTGGCGTCCCGGCAGCGTGGGCAGGTCCGGGGTGACGGCGGCGTCGATGTCGGGGAGCTCGGCGCCAGGCTGGTCGGCCGTCTCGGGGCCGGAGGGCTGGGAGGCAGCGGGTTCCTGGGTCACACTGACCCGCTTCCCCCGGCTGCCCCGCCTACTCCTGAGTGCCGGAAGCGCCGTTCTGCCCCATCTGCGGCGTCGTGGCCGCCCTCACCACCGCCCCCACTGACCTCCCCGCCCTCCTCGCTGCCCACGACCCCCGTGGCATCGTCGCGGCCGGCGCGGCTCGGCCCGTCACCGTACGCGCGGTTGGCCTCGGTCTGCTCCTGGGCGCTGGGCGCGCCCGTCGGGGTCCCCGCGCCGCTCTCGACGACCTCGTGCTGGGGGGAGGTGGCCTCGCGGATCTGCTCGCCTGCGTCGGTCATCCCTGTCCTTCCTTGCCTTCCGCTCGGGCTCCGGCCGGATACCCACCGGTGCCCAGGGGTGCGCAGCCGGGCGTCCCTGCAGGTCCCCTCGCATCTCTCGTCGCCTCACATCTCTCGTCTCGGAGGTCGCCCATGCCGAAGCCGATCCAGGAGCAGGTCGTCGTCATCACCGGAGCGTCCAGCGGCATTGGCCGGGCCGCCGCGCTGGAGTTCGCGCGCAAGGGCGCCAAGGTCGTGTGCGCGGCTCGCGAAGAGGAGGCACTGGGCACGCTGGTCGACGAGATCACCACGGGCGGTGGCGACGCGATCGCCGTACCGACCGACGTGGCCGAGCGCCGCAGGTGCACGACCTGGCACGGCGCGCAGTGGAGCGCTACAGCCGCATCGACACCTGGGTGAACAACGCCGCCGTCTCCACCTACGGCACGGTGCAGGAGATGACCGACGAGGAGTTCGGGCGCGTCATCCGCATCAACCTCCTCGGCCAGATCTTCGGGGCCCGCGCGGCGCTGCCGCACCTGAAGGCCTCCGGTGACGGGGTGCTCATCGGCGTCGGCTCGGTGGAGCTACCACGCCGTGCCGCTGCAGGCGCCGTACGTGGCCAGCAAGTTCGGGGTGCGCGGCTTCTACGACACCCTGCGCATGGAGCTCGCCGACGAGGGCGCCCCGGTCGCAGTGACCCTGATCCTCCCCGCCTCGATCAACACACCGCTCTTCCAGCACGCCCGCTCGAAGCTAGGCGTCGTGCCGCGCGTGCCCCCGCCGGTGTATCCGCCCGAGGAGGTCGCGCACGCACTCGTGCGGGCCGCGCAACAGCCGACCCGCGAGGTGCCCGTCGGCGGCGGCGCGCTCGGGTTCCTCCTCGGCCAGCGGTTCTCCCCGGCGCTCACCGACGCCGCCCTCACGACCGGGCGCCTGGGTTTCCGGGGGCAGCGGACCAACCGGCCCGACGACGGCGTGGACAACCTCGACGCCCCCGCGCCGGGGCCCGGCCGGGTCCGCGGTGACCAGCCGGCCCGCATCTCGAGTACAACCCCTTCACCCGGCTCGTCGGTCACCTGCCCCGCCCAGGCGACGTGCTCCCCGGGGCGCTGGGGGCCCGTCGACGCGGCAAGAGCGGATGAGCACGACACCCTTGCCGGGCCGGGCGCCGGTCAGCTGGTGAGGGCCAGTGTGGTCGGGCAGGGCGCGGCAGTGCGGCACACCGGGCACTGCCCGCCTGGCTCGCCGGTCTCGGGGGCGTGCAGGTCGAGGGCGGCCGCGATCCGCCCGAGCAGCGGCGCGCGCAGGTAGGGGGTCGCCGAGGACACGGCGGCTTCGGCCAGCACGGGCACGCCGTCACCGGCGAGGCGCAGCGACCCGAGGGCGGAGTCGGCGAGACCCTCGCCCGCGGCGTGCACCGCGGCCCGGTGGGCGTGCTCATCGGCGGGCTGCCAGCGCCGCACCACCGGCCGGCTTGCTGCGGGGCTGCTCACCGCTGGGCCACTCATCGGATGCCCTCGCCCGCGGTCCCCTCGCCGCGGGGGATCCAGACCGTCTCGGGCTCGTCGAAGAGCACCTTGTTCACGAACTCCACGCCCTGCATCGCCGAGTGGTCCATATTGCCGATCTCGTACAACCAGCCACCGAAGCGGCCGCGGGAGTAGATGTCCTGGCTGCGCAGCCAGGGCTGCGCCACGCCGAGGGCGGCGTCGCGG
Source organism: Actinomycetota bacterium (assembly GCA_030773555.1). Taxonomy (GTDB): domain Bacteria; phylum Actinomycetota; class Actinomycetes; order JALYMT01; family JALYMT01; genus JALYMT01. The sequence goes on from JALYMT010000106.1 coordinate 12,984, forward strand.
GCTACGGTCGGGACCGGATAGGACTGGTCGGGCGAGCAGAGCCAGCGGGACACCACGAGCTCCCGGTCGGACTCCTGCAGCAGGCCGGTGCTCACCAGGCCGTCGACGACCCGGTCGACGATCCGGTCGGCGTCCTCGGGCTTGTAGCCCGAGCGCGACGTCTCCGTCAGCAGCGCGAGCTGCTCCCCCGCCTTGGGCGTCAGGTACGGGGAGTAGTTCGACAGGTAGGTCACCCGGTAGAACGGCACGTCAGGCTCGGGGAAGTAGATCCAGTTCTTGTCGCTGTCGGCGGGCCGGTCGACGCCGATGCCGACGATGTGGCTGCCGCTCCACTCCAGGTTGCGCACGGCCTGCTGCACGTCGGCCGGCACGCTGACCAGCTGGTCGTGCACCAGCTTGTTCAGCGGCAGCGTGTTGAGCAGCACGTCATACGGCCACTGCCGGCCGTCAGCGGTGTGCACCACCTTCGCGACGTTGTCGACCCGCACCGCCGGCGTCTCCAGCTCCAGCTTGTGCTCGACGTACTCGCGCATCCGCTCGTAGAGGAAGCCGGTGCCGCCGCGCAGCGGGTACTTGAACGTGCTGTTGGGCCCCCACTGCTTCTCGGGCTGCTCGAAGAGCACGTTGCGCAGCAGGTCCTCGACGTTGACGACCGAGACCCGCTCGCCGATCCAGTTGAAGCTCATCCGGTCGGCGGGCGTCGCCCAGACCTTGAAGTTGTAGGGGATCATGAAGTGCTCGGCGATGCCGGCGCCCATGGTGGCCTGCACCCACTCGCCGAAGTTCGCCGGCGTGGGCGCCCCGTCGCGCGCGGCCGCCGACGCCTGCACCGCCCCCATCAGGCACTCGAGCACGGTCTGCGGCTCGAGGTCCTTGATGTTGTTCTGGAACGGGTAGGGGATGAAGCGGTCCTCCATCCACACGAACGCCTCGCGCTTGAGCGTCGAGTGCTCCTCGCCCATGAGCTTCTCGACCAGCGCGTCGTAGTACGGGTAGTGGCTGAAGAGGACGTGGCCGCCGATGTCCCAGGTGAAGCCGGCCTCGTCGGTGAACGAGGTAGCCAACCCACCGACTCGGTCGCTGGCCTCGAGCATGACCCAGTCGTCGTAGCCGAGCTCGTTGAGCCGGTAGCCGGCGCCCAGACCGGTCGGGCCGGCGCCCAGGATCACGATGCGTGGCTCTCTCATGCGGTCGCCTCCTCGTCCGCCGGGGACCCGACCCCGGCCTCGTCGACCCGCGCCTGGATCAACGCGGCCATCGCCCCGGCGATGCTGTCCCACTCGTGGCGCAGCCGGATGGGCGCCACCTTCTCGTCACGCGCGTCGGTGCTGTGCCGGACGACCTCCCGACAGGCCTCGGCGAACTGCTCGCCGGTGTCGGCGAAGTGCACGACCTCGCCGAAGTCGGCCACCACGTCGGGCACCCGGGTCGAGACCACGGGCAGGCCAGCAGCCAGGTACTCCAGGGTCTTGGTCGGGCTGATCGCGCGGGTCGCCTCGTTCAGCGCGAACGGCATCAGCGCGACGTCGAAGCCCGCCATGACCTCAGGCAGCCGGTCGTAGGGCTGGATGCCCGGGTAGTGCAGGTTCGGGGCCTGCGGCAGCCGACCGGGGTCGATCTTGGTGACCGGACCGACCATCCGCAGCTCCCAGTCGGCCAGCGCCGCGGCGAGCTCGCCGAGCAGGTCGAGGTCGAGGCGCTCGTCGATCACTCCGACATAGCCCGCCACCGGCCGGTCGTACGGGCGGCGCAGCCCGCGGGCGGCGGCGTAGTGCCGGGACTCCACCCCGCTGGGGAACAGGTGGGTGTGCTCGGAGGCGCGGCGGGCGAGCACCCCGCGGTGCAGGGAGCGGCCTCCGGTGAAGACGAGGTCGGGCCGGTCGATCGCGGCCTGCTGCTGGGCGACCAGCGCGGGGGGCGCCCCGGCGAAGGAGGCCAGGTCGTCCATGACGTCGTAGACGAGCAGCCGGGGCTCGACGGCCTCGGCGATCGACAGGGCCATGGGGGTGTAGAGCCACACGTCCCGGTCGACCGCGCGGCCGTCGAGGAGCCGGCGGAGCAGGGGAACGTAGTCCTCGGTGCCGAGCGCGCCGAAGTCGAGGAAGTCGACCCTGTCCGCCGGCCAGTCCGCGTCGCCGCCAGGAATCTCCAGCCAGACCCGGCGGACGCCGTCGAGCTGCTCCACCCGCAGCCGCGGGTGCGCCGTCGCCGTGCGGACCGGCTCCTCGACGAACCAGGTGACGCCGCCGGTGCGCGCCCGGTCGGCGGCGAGCCGGGAGACGAGATGCTGGGGACGTTGCCACACCCATGGCCAGCGCAGGTGGGAGAGGACGACGAGGTCGGCGGGTCCAGAAACCCGGGACATCGGGACGGCTCGGGACACAGCAGGCTCCTGCGACGCGAGGGAACGGGAGACGGGCAGTGCGGCCAGCCGCGGCATCGCAGCGGGCGGCACCTGGACCGGCGGCACGAGGTCCTCGGGCGACGGGTCCTGCCAAGGCCAGTGCGCCAGCTGCGGCAGGTAGCCGGCGAGCCGCTCGGCCGCGGGGCTCTGCAGGCGGTAGGCGGGCAGGGTGGCCGCGGGGGCGCCGGCGGCCGCCGCGGTCCACGCGCGGGTCATGCTCGTGCTGCGCCGGCTGCCGTCCGACTCGATGCTCCACACGCCGACCGGGTCAAGGCGTCCCGCAGGGCGGGTGAGCAGGGAGTCCCAGTCGGCGGAGTCGACGCTGGGGAACCAGCAGAACCCTTCCAGCGGCACCCCTCGGGACTGCGCCAGCTCGTACTGCTCGAGCATGTAGCGCAGCCAGGTCACCCGGTCGGAGGGCAGCCCGCGGATGTTCGTCTCGGTGAGGGCCAGGGAGAGCGGGTAGCGCCGCGCGTACTGCTCGGCGACGGCCGCGAAGCCGACCGGGTACGGCGAGGGAGCCCGGCCACCGTCGGCGTCGAAGTACCACTCGGAGTGCGGGTAGTAGTCGAGGCCGAGCACGTCGACGGTCAGCGGGTCCAGCTCCAGCAGCGGCTCGCCGCCAGCCTCGACCAGTGAGCGGAGGAACGGGCGCCGGTCGGGGTCGAGGTCGTGACCGATCACGAGGTCGAGGGCGACGAAGCGACGGTCGTTGGCCACATCGGCGAACTCGGCGGGTGCGCCGGGCGTACCCGCGTGGTGCTCGCAGGTGTCGACCCAGACGTGCCGGGCCGAGGGCAGCACCTCGCGCCAGCAGCGGGCGGCCTCCGTGACGGCGGGGAGCACGTTGCGCAGCAGCGTGACGAGGCCGGGCAGGCCCTGCCGGTAGGGCGGCCAGAACCCCTCATGCCCAGCCAGGAAGAGCGTGGCGAACGGCTCGTTGAACAGCGTGTAGGCCGGCAGCCACGGGTAGCGCCGCGCCACCGCCTCGGCGAAGCGCACGTACGCCGGGCCGAAGCGCACGTCAGCGAAGCCCTCGTCCAGCCAGGTCGGATGACTGGTGTGGTGGACGAGGTCGACGACAGGGGCCAGGCCCGCCTCCTGCAGGCCCGCGAAGACCCGGTCGGTCTCGTCCCAGTCGTAGCGACCGGGCTCGGGCTCGATCCGGTGCCAGCGCACGGGGTAGCGGAGCTCGCGGACGCCCGCGGAGCTCAGCGCCGCGAGATCCGCCCGCCACCGCCGGTCGTGACCGGTCGTCTCGAAGGAGTCGCGGTCGTGGCGTGGCAAGAAAGTGCTCTCGAAGCCGCCCCACATCTGCACGCGTGTCATC